>CAYNLJ010000085.1:0-7689 GCA_964398005.1 uncultured Caldithrix sp.
TTTGCAAATGAATTCGAGTCAAAAAGTTCTACATGATAGCCGATAAAGTCATCGTTCTGTTCAAACCAGAAAGCGGCCGGTTGAATTAAAGTGTCGGCAAGCGCCTGTTCTAGTGTTATTTGATTAGCCGAGTTAACCGGTGCAAATCTTACGTTCACCCATCGCTTGTAATAAGGCCAGGGCAGGCCGACCTGATTCCAGCCTTTTTTTAATTTAATTTCAATGTATGGTAAATCGTCAATCTGAGCCATGGGCATGGCATTTAGATCAAATGTTAAATTTTTTAAAGGCATCAGCCAAAAAGCCCAACCGGGTAAAATCACAGTTTCTTTGGTTATCGGGAAGTACTTTTTCTCGAGAGCATCCCAGCGATACAAAACAGCAGCCGAATCCTTATGTTCTAAAGTTGCCCAACTTAGATCCTCTGGTCTCGGATAAGTAACCATATGCCATCTAAAACGGGCAAAACTTTTTTGAGAAGCCCGAATTAAAAAGGGAACTTCTGTTGCAGCCTCTACTGTTTTTCCGGTTATCAGGGTTTTACTTGCCAGTAAATGTAACTTGTAATTTCCATCCATCAGCGGATAAAATCTAAAACTCCGGACACCGCTTGTGTCAATCTGTTCAATCGGATCAAGCTGCCCTTCTTTGTACAATTTACCATAAAAATGATAGCTTTGTGTTGCTTCTTTTACTTTATTTTGGGTAGAATCAAAAACCGTAACCACGATACTGATGGCGGCCTGATGACTTACAACACCACCTACAGGGAAGGCTTTAACCAAAGGTACCAATGCGAAAGTCTGGCTTAAATCAAAAACCTGAATTACGTACTGCAGGCTGTCTATCCCACCATGCTGATCATCGAACAGTAAACGCACAATATGTTTTCCTGTGTCAGAAACAGCAGGCGTACCGATCAACTCTCCGGAAGGATTAAATTTTAACCATTGTGGCAGTAATACAGGATCTACCAGTACTGTATCGCCGTCTGAATCATAAAGTTCTGGCTTAAAACGGTATAAACTATCCACAAAGGCCAGCACGGGTGGCTGATTAATCAAAACCGGCCTGGAATTTAATCCGGTTCCCTGTAGAGGCAGCAATAACCTCCCCGCCAAAAGATGGGGATCATTACAAAAGATGACCAGACTGTCGAAAAAAGTACCGCGGTGTGTGGGGGTAAACATGAGTCTAAAAGGAAGACTATCCTGAGGTGCAATCAAAAAATTTTCTTTGGAATCCAGGGTAAAAACAGAGTCAAACTTGTAATTTTTGAAGGCCAAACTATCAACTCTTAAATCAACAAACCCTTTGTTTTTGAGGAAGAGAATGGTTGAGTCCTTCTCCCCGGCAAAGGCCCTCAATTCGATTTTCGTCATTTTGACATCAATTCTTGGTTGATAACTTGGGGTCGCCAGATGCGTATTGCCCAGAGTACCCTGATTGATCCTACCACCGTTCGGCTGGGGTTCGAGATCATAGGGATCATTTGGGTCACCTGCGTCAATGGTGGGAGACATTGGGTCAATCATAAATGCATCTTCTCCCAGGTCCTGAGTAAATAATGGTGGTAATTTTGATATGTGGTTGGCGAAGACCCGACTTCCGATATTATCGACGGTTGAATAGCTAAGAAAAATTTTTGCACTGTCAGTGGCTGTCAGTGGCCCCTGATTGTGCCAGAGAATTGCATTTTTTATATTGATATTACTCACACCAAAAGCGAAAACGCTGGCATCGCGTGCATGTAAGATATCTATATTCTTGAGATTACCATTAACCATATTCCCGGCTTGAATTCCCGTGTACACGCTATCAATCAGGAAATTTTCCATCCAAAAATCGAGCTGTTCGGCCCGCAGCGCCGTCTCACATTTTGTAATTCCCCCAAGATGCATTTTAAAGGGTCGTCCGGTAGCTGTTAATCCCGTTTTAGCTCCATGGATTGAAAACCATTCAAAAAGGGCCGTATCCGCGTTCTGATAAAGATAAATTCCTTTCCACAAAGAATCCCTCTCAAAGAAATTGGCCATTTGCTGCTCATTATTGCCCCGCACAGAGAATGCGCCATAAACATGCATTCCGGTGTTGGGCATAAATGCCATTTCTACTCCATTCAGAATTAACAGGGAATCTGTTTGAGGAACAACCAGATCACTTAAAACAATATAGGGTAAAGAAGTATCGGCCAATACTCCTGTAATTTCGCCATTTAACTCATAATACGTAGAAACATGTATTGGTTCGGAAACTGAAGAGTAAAATCCACCATTATAGACGGCACGAATCCTGTACCAATAATCTTCGTATGGCCACACATCATTGTCGACAAGATTGGTATCAATAATAGTAAAGGTTTGCACCTGGTTTTCAAAAAACGGGTCTCTGCTTTTTTGCACTTCATAATAATCAAGTGTACCCAGCTGAGGCGGAAAAGAAAACCAGGAAAGACTAACCTGGTGTGAATTTACTGAAGTTACAGAAAGCTGTGGCAACCAGGTAACTCCTTTTTTCCAGAACTCAGCTGTCCCGGAAAAGCGATTAACCAACACCATCTGTGGAAGAAAATCAATGCCGGAAACCATGGTAAAAACTTGATTATATGATTGAGGCAGAAGAGCCTCGAAAACCGGGACTTCTGAAAACAACAGATTACCGGGACTATCGGTCAGGTTGTTAAAGATCAGCAAGCTGTCCCGCTTAATCATTGCAATATCCAGTAAATTGAAATAATCCTGGTAGGGATCACCACCGAAATCATCCACCAACATCACAACTTCTGAAGGTTGTGCAGAACTAAAAAGGAACAAAGTTTTAAGATAATTTGTCTCATTGAAAAACCTGTTTAAATAAGATATAGCATCAACTCGTTGACCATTCAAACAAACAATTTCAGATGGGGGTTGATGATCCAGGTCGGCCAGCATAAAATTCACATAATCGCCAACCATCAGTGTGTCGCTGGAAAAAGTTCCCCTTAATCCGACATCACTATCTCCCAAAATAGAAAGAATATTCCCTCCATCAAGATAAATCAGATCAGGCACAAAATTTCCATCGATATCACCAACCTGAATTTTACTTATCGTTCTGGCATTATTTTGCAGAATTATTTGGAAAGAAGGATCAATTAAAGATTCAGATATATTAAGTATTAAAGAGAGTTCATCGCTTAAAATCATCAAATCTGTATCTGCATTGTTATCCTCATTGTAAGGGATAATGTCTCGTATATTTGTTGAAGTGTAGGTTGCTGCTGCCTGATAAAAATTTGCATCAATGCCCTGAGAATTATTGATCAAAATAATTAGCTGAGTATCATCATATAAGAGTAAATCAGGCAAGGCATCATGATTTACATCTGCAACTTTTAATTGCTTTTCAATACCTGGGTTGACCCGCACTCCGGGTAAAAATATCTTTTTTTCAATTCTATTGGAAACATTATCAGACATAAAGATATGTAATGTATCCTGACTATATGTAACCAAATCCAGAAACTCATCTTCATTTATAAAGGCAGTAATCCAGTTGGTCGTTGTTTTGAGCGTAAAAATGGACTGTTCATCAGAAGGAACATATTCAAAAGTTGTGGCTTGTTCGGGGAAAAAGGAATAGCTGAATTGAGTGGGTTTTAGCTCTTTAGCAAAGATGGTGTCAGTAATTTCGGGAAATATGCCGGCGGAGAGAGTAATTTGCCATTTTTCTCCTGGTAGATGTGGCGCTCCATTAGGCCGTTGGACAAAGAAATGAACTTCATTCCTGGTTTGAGCATCTTGATCAACAGTAACCGGAAGTAACCCGAAATAATTACTTTTTACAATTAAATTTTGTGAAAGGGAAGGCAAATTCGGAATATTTGAGAACTTGACTATAAAATCGTCACTTCCGCCGGAAATAAGGTCTCCCTTAGGAGGGAATGTCTCCAAAATGACAAAACCATTAAATACCGTCATCCCTTCATTCCCTAAGGCCACTCCGTTCACGGCATCAGATAAATTATTGTAACTATCACTCCCCGAAGAAATAATTGGGCCTAACGGCCTGTGAAACGAATCTTCAAATTGTAGTTGCCATTCACTGGTTGAAGGATCCCATTGCCATATCTGCCCGGTATCCGTGGTAATCCATATTTTAGTCAGACCGAAGAGATTATCATTCCAGACACTTAACCCGGATGAGTTATTAATTGGCAAATTATCCTGTTTTACATAATTCATATTTGGGAAATTAAAAAATTCCGAACTCCAGATGGCAAAGGAATCAACTGGTGATTTGGAAATAAAGTAAATTTTTGAACTGAATTCTCCGCCCCCCTGAGCTAAATTAATCAGTGTTTGATTGGCGATGGTATCCGTTCCCACCTCAATGGGAAATCCTGTATCCATTTGAAATTTTTTAACGTAAATATTGTTTCCATCGTCTCCCCAAAGCAGCAAAAATGAATAATCAAATACGATCTTTTTAATGTTAAATACGGGCGGGGTTAAGTCTAATTTTTGCCAGGTTTGGCCCTCATCATCCGAAGAGGCTAAAAATCCGTTATTCCCGGCCAACCAAAATTTGTTTCTAAAAAAATCATAGGTAACAAAATTTAAATCTTCGCTGGTCAGTGTATCAATGAGTGTGAAATCTTTGGAAAAAAGATTAAAGCGAATTAAAGTACCCAATTGACCACAAATGATAGCTATTGGTGAGATTGGACCTGATTGTTCAGGAACCCCCATTACTGATGCGGAAAAGGCCGCCTGGGAAGCAATGGCGTTTAAAGTGACTCCTGTATTTAAATTGGCGGAAACCCAGGAATAGCCGTAATTGTGAGTTTCGTACAACATTCCCTGGTCGCCAACTGCAAACAAATCTTTTAAGTCCGGGTTCATGGTCATGGCACCACGAATCGGCAAAAAAGTCGAATTTTCTGATATCATGTACCAGGAAGACTGGGCAAAAAGATTGGGCCCTGCAATGAAGAATAAAAATAATAGAATATATCGGTAGCAAACTTTCATTTGCTGGTCTCCTTCACTCTTACTGTGAATATAATTGAAAGACAACCCAATTATCAACAATTTTCGTCAATTTTTTGCCATTAATTAATCTTAAATTAAGAAATGATTTTGAAAAAATCGTGATAAGTAATAAATTGAGTCTGGTAATTGAAAATGGACGCTGAATATGATCAATCTTTTTCTATTCATATTAACCCTTGGTGTCTCGGGTGCGATTCTCTTTTTTTATCGTGGATATTTAAAATTAGCAAATCAGACAAGAACAAATTCTTCTTTCAAACCATTTGTAACCGTAATTGTCAGTGCTCATAATGAGGAAAAGGATTTACCGGATTGTTTAAAACGTCTGGCACGCCAAACCTATCCTGCTGATAAGGTTGAATTCATTATTGTGAACGATCGTTCCACCGATCGTACAGCAGAGATTATTGATCATTATGTCCAAAAAGACCAGCGCTTCAAAGTGATTAATATTCAGGATCGATTACCGGACTTCGCCCCTAAAAAAAGAGCCATTCACCTGGCCATTTATCAGGCCAGGGGAGAAATTATCCTTTTAACCGATGCAGACGGACGCCCCGGTTTTAAATGGGTAGAAACCATGGTTTCCTATTTTACAGAGGACACCCATATGGTAATCGGATACGCTCCCTACCGCATCAAACCGGCTCGTCATTTTATCAAAAGATTGCTGGCCTTAGAATATCTCTCTCATGCTGCTGTGGCTGCCGCTTCCACAGGACTGGGCTGGCCTCTGACCTGTGTGGGAACGAACATGGCTTATCGAAAATCACTTTATTTTGAGATTGGTGGATTTGGCCCTTACAAAGCGCATCTTTCAGGTGATGATGACCTGTTTTTAACTTTAGTGCGTGAATCCGGCAAGTACAAAATTAAGTACGCCACGGATTATCATGCCCATGTGTTCAACAATCCACCAAGATTGTGGTCTAAGTTTTTGCATCAGCGACTGCGGTATGCCAGCAAAGGATTTGATTACCCGGCGAAAGTTACCATCGGCCTGACTTTGTATTACCTGTTTAATTTTATTCTGTCCGTAAAGACCATTGCCGGGTTGGCAACGCTTTCCTTCTCAGGCTGGTTAATGCTTGCCTGGGGGGTAAAAATGTCTGCAGAATTTTTGTTTATGAATAAAGCGGCCCGAATCCTGAAAGACATGAGATCCCTGGTTGTATTTCCCATTGTCTCTTTTTTACATCCCTTTTACGTTGTGGTTTTCGGAGCGCTGGGACAATTGGGTTATTTTAAGTGGGCCGAAGAGGAAATTGAAGCGGCTGTACAAAGCCCGGTAGTCAATAAAGAATGAATGGAATGGATTGGTTATTGCAACTTGCCTGGATACTTTCCGGCCTTTATTTTTTAATTGCCTTTGTTCTAAGCTTATTCCCTGAACCAAAACGGATTAAAAAACTCACAAAAAAACCACGCGTGGCTGTCCTGGTAGCCATGCGTAATGAAGAAAAATACATTGCCGACTGTCTTAAATCACTGTCAGAACAGACTTATCCCGCTGAACTTTATGATGTACTGGTACTTAACGATTCCTCAACCGATGCTTCCCCCAGGATTGCTGAACAATTTTCGGAAAAATTTGATCAGATTAAGGTTGTTGATATTACCAGCAGCTATGCAAACCTGAAAGGCAAAATGAATGTTCTGGCCCAGGGCTTAAAGCAAGTTGAGCATGACATCGTTTTGATCACAGATGCCGATTGTGTGGTTCCCAAAACATGGATTGAAAACATGGTGCATTACTTTGGAGACAACATAGGACTGGTAGGCAGTTTTACCAGCCTCTTTCCTTTTGGAAATTTAAAAATTTCAAAGATCAACAGAAGCTTGTTTGCCAGAGTACAGGCATTGGACTGGGCCTTTCTGCAAACCATGAATGTTTTTAACAGTAACGCCGGAAAACCGATCAGTATTTTAGGCAATAATTTTGGCTTTCGTTTAAAGGCCTATCAGCAGGTCGGTGGCTTTGAACAAATCGGCTTTTCCGTAACGGAAGATTTTGCCCTGATGGAAGCCATCCGCTGTCAGACAGACTGGAAAATCATCCACATTATTGATCCCCGGACCGCTATTTACAGTCACCCTCTGCCAAATTTTAAAAGTTTTTTCCATCAACGCCTGCGCTGGGTTCACGGTGGCAAATCCATGCGCCCCTGGGGCTATTTTGTTACTTTTTTTTCGGTCTTCACCCATTTGGCACTACTTATCAATTGGGTGCTAAGGCCGGATGCAATCATCACCTTCGTGCCCTTTTTTTTCTTGTTTGCTGCCGATTTACGGGTTCTTTTAACCCCACTGCGACGATTAAAAATAACGAACTTGCTGAAAGACTTTTTCTTTTTTGAACTGTTTTATTTTGCTTACCTGTTAATCTTTGGTGTTGCCGGCCTTTTTAGCCGGAAGGTCATCTGGAAAGAACGTGAATTATGAATAGCCACCGATTTTTTTTAGAACACGGAGTAGACTGATGCACACGGATGACCTCGGATTTTTTTAGCCACTGATTTTCACAGATAATCACTGATTGAATAAAGTAACAGAGTAACGAGTGATGGAGTGACAAAGGCTTTGCATACGCCAGATTCCTTGTTTTCCCTATTTAACCCGTCTGGCCAGCCGGACAGGCCATTCAACCAATAAACTA
>CAYNLJ010000086.1:0-7675 GCA_964398005.1 uncultured Caldithrix sp.
GAAAACCCTAAAACGGAAGAACCCGATAATTGCAGAAAACGTTTACGACTTAATTTCATGGCACTGCCTTTCATTTTAAAATGCGTATTATGATTTTTAAAGTTTTTTTGCGAAAGGGATTGAAATCTTTGTCCTCTGGATTAAAACTGTTTATGCGTACTTCACGATCCTGGTGGATGAACTTGTAACCGCCAAGGCTCATGCCTACGTGGGTAATCCTTTTACCGGAACCAAAAAACAACAGATCTCCTGGTTGAATATTAGCAAAATTTTCATCGGGTGTGATTTCTTCCCCTATCAACGCTTGTTGACGAGCATCTCGTGGCAATTGAATGCCATGATGGCGGAACACAGTCTGTGTAAAGCCGGAACAATCAGAACCCTTGGCCGAGTTTCCTCCCCACAAATAAGGAATTCCCATTAACTGATAAGCGGTCTGAATAAGGTCTTTGGCCGACACCTGGTCCGGGGCTTGATTTTCAACCAGCGGCCCAAGATGATCTTTTAAAAGGTAGCCCTGCCGGTGATCAGGTGTTTCCACCTGTATCCATCGGCCTTTGCTGCCCAGGACTTTTAGCGTACTATTCAGTACCACATCACAAACAGGGATGGCTTTTTCTGAGGGTCGGCTGTAAATGCGATCTACCGGCCAGTAAACCATCATGCGTTTTGCTTTTTGCCAGTTTTCAACATCCTGTTTAGTGACTCTTACAAAAGAATATTTAGTCATCCATCCTATGTAGCCGTAATGGGTTTGTACCAGGTACCAGCTTTTATATTGTTTAAGCAAGCGTAAAACGTTGCCCATAATGGACTGGTCAACCAGTTCAGCCGCGTGTCTGGGATCTCTTCGCAAATTTGCCACACTGACGCGCACAATGGCCCAGGAACTGTCGCCTAAGTCTGGATGGGGCAGAAGCAGTGATTGATCGTTAATTTCTGATTTTAAAAGGGAATCTAATTTTTGCAAAAGGGTGGTGCGGGCCTCAGGAATGGTGGTCTCACCCTTAAGTACCCATTGCCCGTTTTCTTTTTGCAATTGAAAATCAAAAACGGCCAGGCTTAAATCAGGTGCATAGACTTTTTGGGTTTGTTGCCTGATCTTTTCGAAGTCATTTAAAATTTGTTGATCTGAAGAACAGTTGAGTAAAAGGAGGAAGAGAGGAATTAGAAAAAGGACCTTATTTTTCATGCAGGGCTCCTAAATGCTCTTTTCAATTTTAGTTAATTTAATGTCCGAACCAACTAAATGCAATTGAAACTACTGCTTTACAACCGTAAGCAAAATAGGCCACTGATCTACACAGATTTTCACTAATCATTTTTTAGAATATGAAATTGAGGGTGAAAACAGGAATCAGGAATTAATTTTTAAAGATATTGATTTTGTGCCTTCTCTTTTTTGCGCAGGAATAAAAGTCACCGAAAGTGAAATTCTGGAAGATTTTTTCATCATTTTTTACTGCTGTCCGGTAAGGTCAGGTAAATGTATGGCCGCAGTTTTTCAATGGTCTTAGGACCTATGCCTTTTACTTCGTCCAATTCCATGATATTTTTAAAAGGACCGTGTTGCTTGCGGTAATCGATAATTGCCTGAGCGGTTTTGGGACCGATGCGTGGCAATTTTTCCAGTGTTTTACTATCTGCCCGATTAATATCAATGCTATGGGGTTTTAAAATTTTTGATCTGGGTTTCCTATTGGATTTCTCTTTTACCTGTTGTTCCTGAATCAGTGAGCTTTTGGGAACCGGCTGTAGCGTATCGGCAGACAGAGCTTTGAAAAGGCTGTCCTGCAGCGTGTAATCAAATACTTTGGGTGCGTAAGCCTGTGGCCCTGTCCACTGAATGACAGCGCTGATGGCCAGAAGCGTTGCCACCAAAAGCAGGGCCCGGCGTTCGCTTTTGGTTAAAACAATCATGATGGCAATCTTATGTTAAAATTGCCATCCCTGGCTTAAATACTAAAGGCTTCCTTGAATTTAGCAAAAAATGATTTATGGCTGTTTTTTGCAGGGTCCAGATTTTCAGATGTTGCCAATTTTTCTAAAACTTGTCTTTCCTGGTCATTTAATTTGGTTGGCACGTAAACCTGAACCTGCACCAGTTGATCGCCACTACCTGCGCCACGCAGAAAAGGGATGCCTTTACCGCGCATGCGCAAAATTTTACCGGATTGCGTACCTGGGGCGATTTTCAACTTGGCTTTACCTGTAAGGGTAGGTACTTCTACAGTGCCACCCAGAGCAGCGGTCGGAAAACTGATGGGTAAATGCAAAACCACATCATTTCCCTGGCGTTCAAAAAGGTCATGCGGAACTTCTTCGATGTAAATGATTAAATCGCCAGGTTGACCGCCACGAACACCGGCGTTTCCTTCGCCTCGTAAAGTAATGTAGTTGCCGGTGGAAACGCCTGCTGGTACATTCACTTCAATCGTTTTGCTGCCGTCAATCAGGCCTGTACCCTGACAGGTGTGACAGGGATTTTCAATTACCTGTCCTTCGCCGTTACAACGATGGCAGGTGGTGACATTGACAAATTGGCCAAACAGGGAACGTGAAACCTGGCGGATTTCGCCGCTGCCATGGCAGACCGGACACATGACGGTTTTGCTGTATTTTGCCGAACCGGTGCCGTTACATTCAGGGCAGGCCACTTTTTTACGAACTTTGATCTTTTTGGTAACGCCGGTGGCAATCTCTTCTAAGGTCAATTTCAATTTGATTTGTAAATCACTGCCTTTACGGGTAACCTTGCGTCGCCGGCCACCACTGCGAGATGAACCAAAAATATCGCCAAAACCAAAGCCGAAGCCTTCTTCCATAAACTGACGCAGGGCATCTGCCAGATCAAAGTCAGAGAAATCAAAGCCTTGGGCACCTGCGCCCGATCCAACTCCGGCATGTCCAAATTGATCGTAGCGTCTGCGTTTTTCAGGATCGCTTAAAATAGCGTAGGCTTCAGCTAATTCTTTAAATTTTTCTTCGGCTTCTTTATCACCGGGATTTTTATCCGGGTGGTATTTGATTGCTAATTTCCGGTAAGCTTTTTTAATTTCTTCCTGTGTGGCGTTCCGATCCACTCCTAAAATTTCGTAATAATCTCTTTTTTGTGCCATCTCTTCACCTATTTAGCGACCAGCACCTGAGCGTGCCGAATCACCTTCCCGTTTAATGTGTACCCTTTTAAATGTTCGTCCACGATGTGACCACTCGGATGTTTATCCGAATCAACCTGCATTAGCGCCTGATGTTTTTCGGCGTCGAATTCCTGTCCCACCGATTCAATAGGTTTTAAACCCTGTTTCTCTAAAATTTGCATCATTTTTTTGTAAATCAGCTCAATGCCTTGTTTTAATGATTCGACATTTTGATTTTCATCATTAGCATGATCTAAAAAACGTTCAAAATCATCAATTACCGGCAACAACTCCAAAATGAGCTCTTCGTTGGCGTTTTGCAGAATCTGTAAAAATTCCTTCTCTTTGCGTCGCTTCATATTCTCAAACTCAGCAATACGACGCAAATTTTGATCTTTTAAACTTTGGTTTTCTTCTTCTAATTTTTTTATTTTTTCTTCCAATTCCTTGATCTTCTTTTCAGATTTGCTTTTTAAGCTGTGAGCTTTTGAAGAGGTTTTCTTTCGCTCTTGATCAACCTTTTCCTTAGTCTCTTTATCGCTCATTTTATTCTACTCCTTTTTCGTTTTCTTATGACATTCCTAATTTGCGTGTAATTTCCGAAGCCATATATTCAACAATTGGAATTACTTTCTGGTAGCGTAAACGCATGGGGCCAATTATGCCCACCACACCTAAAATATCACCTACTTTGTAGGTGGAAGTAATGACGCTGCACTCACGCATGGGAGCTAATTCGTTTTCCTGACCAATGGTAATTCTAATTCCCGGCGGTTGTTCCCTTTTTTCCATAAAATGAAAAATGTGTTCTTTGTCTTCCAATACCTGAATTAAGTTCGAAACCCGTTGGACATCATTGAACTCGGGTTGATGCATCAGGTAATTGGTTCCGTGCAACCAGTAGTTTTCGTAACGCGAAAAATCAAAAATTCGGTCAGCTGTTTTAGAGAAGAAACGTACTAAACCGGTTTTTTCCGATTTTAAATCGGACATAACATGGGCAAATGAATTTTTGATTTCACGTAGTGTTTTACCGTAAAAACGCTGGTTTATTTTACGCGCCAGGCGGTGCAAATCGTCTTTGTCCACCTGATGGTTGACTTCTACTAAAATGGTACGCACCTGCTGGTCTTTAACCGCTAAAATAACCATCACCCGAGTTGAGGAAACTGGAATCAGATGGACTCTTTCCAGTACCGCTTCGTAAAATTTTGGTGTGACGATGATGCCTACCTGCCTGGAAATTTTGGCCAGTACCGTACTAACTTTGCTCATAAAAAGCTGCACATCACCATCATACTCTTCGATGGTCTGTTTAATTAACGCTTCCTGATGCTCGGTTAATTTACGTTTTTGTAACAATTCATTTACGTAAACGCGGTAACCGGCCGAAGTCGGTACCCGTCCGGCAGAGGTATGCGGCTGTGCTAAGTAACCCTTCTCTTCCAGACTGGCCATAATGCGTCGCACCGAGGCCGGCTTTAGATCGATCTCCGGTTTTTGGGAAATCTGAGCCGACCCCACCGGTGTGGCCGTATCGATAAATTCCTTAATAACCGCCTTTAATATTTGTTTTTCCCGATCACTTAAGCGTATCATTTTTAACTACTAATTGATTAAATCATTTAATTTATTTTAAATCAATAATATTTGTCAAGATAGTGTAACTTGACACGGATTTCAAATTCTTTTTGATTAACGATTAATTGTTCGAAATGTTCAAATTGCAGTCAAATCATCATATGGTTAGATCAACGTATTAACAGAAAGTTACAGAATGGGATTTTGACTGCTGGCTAAGGCGGCGTAGCCTCATATTAAAAATAATTAACCACGGAGGTCGCGGAGAAATCAGAGAGCATTTTTACCTTTCGATTGCAGCACGATTAAACAGTTTGTGACATTAATTAAGTCGTTTCCAAATGATTTTAAAATTGACTCGTCACCCGTTACAAGTAAGCTTGTCAGGGTTCAATCCAGACAGACATTCTACTTTTTTTGAGAACTCTCTAAAAATTCTAAAATCTGTTGAGCATGCGACTTGGTATTTACTTTTTCAAAAACATGTAAAACCTTACCGTCGGCATCAATGAGATAGGTAATTCGTTTGGCAAACATAAAACCGGTCAGGCCACCTTTGGCGCCGTAAGCTTCAGCGACGGCTTTTGTCGTGTCCGAAAGCAATGGGAAGGGCAGGTCGTATTCTTCTTTAAACTCTTTGTGTTTTTGCGGGTTGTCGTAGCTAACCCCTAAAACCACCAGACCTTTTTCCATTAAAGCTTCATAATTGTCACGCAAATTACAGGCTTCGGCAGTGCAACCGGGTGTAAAATCTTTGGGGTAAAAATAGAGTACCACCATCTTCCCCCGGTAATCGGACAGGTGATGGACTTTGCCATCGTGGTCTTTTAGTTCAAAATCCGGAGCTTTTGCGCCTTTTTTTAACACGTTTCCTCCAATAGCCAGGCTTGTAAAAATCATCATGGTCAATAAAAGTTTAGTGAGTTGCATTTTGTTCCTTTCGTTTGTCTTTTGAAACGGTATGAAATCGTTTAATATTCCTACTTGATTCATTAGGAATTTATTGTAAAATTATTGTTTGAATAAGGAGTAGAAAATTGCAAACCAAACCGGTTCTGTTATTAGCCGACAGCCAGCTGTTGTTCTGGAAAAAGGATGGTAATCGTTTTTTGCAATTTTTTTTGTCCGACCTAAAGCAGGGTAAGGCGGCCTATATTGGAGCTGCCAATAACGATCGTCCGGAGTTTTATCAGCTTTTTACCTCTGCTTTGTCTGATTTTAAAGGTTTAAAGTGTCGGCACATCAAGCAGGATTTTTCTGTAGATGATCAACAATTTTTGGAGGAAGCAGATTTAATTCTGTTGGCTGGTGGCGATGTCGTTCGGGGCTGGCAGGTTTTGGAAAAAACAGGAATGTCCAAAGTAATCGTTGATCGTTATTATCAGGGCGCTTATTTAATGGGAGTTTCTGCCGGAGCAATTCATTGCGGTCTGGCAACACTCGATGAGCATGGCGAGCAATTAGACCTTTTGAAATGTTTGCCTTTTGTGGTTGATGTGCATCAGGAAAAGGAAAATTGGCACCGATTAAAAGCGATTATCAAACGCTTAAATAATCCATATGTCTTTGGGGTCGGCATTCCATTTGGCTGTGGAGTGATCTATCATCCGGACCATTCGCTGGAGGTTGTAAACAAGCCGGCTCTTCTTTTTGAAAGTAAAGGAGGTCAGATTAAAAAGCAGATGCTGCTGCCGGCAGACTTGAAAACCGAAAACCAACGGGAGTGACATGATTGAAAATATATTTAAAGAGATTAGTACTTTTTGGGCTAAATTTCCATTTTTAAAAGAAATATTTGTTTTAATTGCAAGCTTAATTGTTTCTTTTCTGGTTTATTGGGCAAGCAAAAAACTGGGGATTCGACTTTCCAAAGAATTTGCCAGTAGAACTAAAACAAAATTTGACGACATTCTGGTAGAACACAAGGTCGTTGATATCATTGCCCGTTACATTCCATTACTGATCATTAAAAATACGCTGTTTTTGATGCCCGTTATGGGCCTGACTATTGATTCCATCATTAATTTGCTGCTGATTTTTTTGACAGCCCGGTTAGTTTCGGCTTTGCTGATGGCGGCCAATGGTTACTACGAATTAAAACCCAAAGCACGTAAACGTCCGATTAAGAGTTATCTGCAGGTGGTGGTGATCATTGTTTATGTGGTAGCCATCATTATTATGATTGGCATTTTAACGAAGCAACCACCATGGATGTTACTCAGTGGATTAGGTGCCATGACGGCCGTCATTCTGCTTATTTTCCGCGATACCATTTTGTCATTTGTAGCCGGGCTCCAGATTAACATGTACGATTTGCTGCATGTGGGTGACTGGATCGAAATGCCCCAGTTTGGCGCTGACGGCGATGTGATTGACATTGCCCTGCATACCATCAAAGTGCAAAACTGGGACAAATCCATTACCATTGTGCCCACTTACAAAATTCTGGACAATTCATTTCGTAACTGGCGGGGAATGGAACAGGCCGGTGGGCGGCGCATTAAGCGTTCCATTTACATCGATCAAAATTCCATTAAATTTTGCGATCAGCAGATGATTGAACGTTTTCAGAAAATTCAATTAATCAGTGACTACGTCAAAAATAAGTTGGAAGAATTGGAACGTTACAATCGCGAACACAACATTGATGACAGTGTAAAGGTCAATGGCCGTCGGATGACCAATATTGGTACCTTTCGGGCTTACGCGGCCGCCTACATCAAAAGTCATCCAAAAATCAATCAAAATCTGACCAAAATGGTCCGTCAGCTGCCTCCCGGTCCACAGGGCCTGCCCATCGAAATTTATGCCTTTACCAATGACATCCGCTGGGAAGTGTACGAAGCCATCCAGGCCGACATCTTTGATCATCTGTTGGCAGTGGTGCCGGAGTTTGAACTGCGTATTTTCCAGAATCCCAGTGGCAAAGATTTTTACGAGTGGTCAACACGCAT
>CAYNLJ010000087.1:0-7618 GCA_964398005.1 uncultured Caldithrix sp.
AAATTTTAAATGTTGAGTTTTGAGTGTTGAATGGAACATTAAAGGACTTTACGGTGTTGCCGGACAAAAGTATGTTTATTTTGAAAGGAATTAGGGAAAGTAATTTTGGTAACTAATTTTTGAACAAAAAGGTTTTTTAATATGACGGGGATTCGCCAAATCAGGCCAATCCCTCTTAAAATTCTTCGAACTTTTTTCCTCAATCGAAATAAAATAGAAATTCAACTTGCTAAAAATGTGTAATTTGAGTAGCTTTTAGGTTTTCAAAATCTAACATGAGGAAAATGAATTATGCAGGTTAAAACCGTTCATCGATTGGCAGCCGCGCTGACCTTTGTTGTTTCTACTTTTATTTACCTCCTGACCATGGCCCCTACCATGTCCTTCTGGGATTGTGGCGAGTTTATTGCCTGTAGTTACATCGGCGGTGTTCCACACCCTCCGGGCTCCCCACTTTTCTTGCTGGTCGGTCATATTTTTACTTTCCTGCCATTCGGCGACCCGGGCTGGAAAACCAATTTAATCTCCGTGCTTTCCAGTGGCTTAACGGTCATGTTAACCTATCTGACCATCGTTCATTTGGTACGCCAGTGGAAGGGCGAGCTTAAAGAAGCCTCGGACTGGTACACGGCTATTTTTTCCGGCTTGATCGGTGCCTTTACTTTTGCTTTTACACACAGTTTCTGGTTTAATGCCGTTGAAACCGAAGTTTACGCGGCATCCATGTTGTTTACCGCGCTGGTCGTCTGGCTTATTTTAGTCTGGTCAACGAAAGCCGACGAACCCGGCAATGAACGTTACCTGTTGCTGATTGCCTATCTGATTGGTCTGGCCATTGGTGTGCACCTGTTGAATGTGCTGGCCATTCCCTTTGTGGCCCTCATTTTCTTCTACAAACATTACGAATTAAATCTTAAGAATTTCATTATTGTGTCCATTATTTCGGCCGCCATTATCCTGGCCATTTACCCCGGTCTGGTCATCTACCTGCCGCAAATCGCTCTGGCTTTTGGCTTTACAGGTCTGGGTATTGTGTTTATCGGTGTTTTTCTGCTAAGCATGTGGGCCATTAAAAACCACAAACACGTAGCGACGCTGGTCTTTTCTTCCTTACTGCTGATCATGATTGGTTATTCCACCTATTCCATGATTTACATTCGCTCCGGTCTGGACCCGGCCATTGATGAAAACGATCCGGAAACAGTGGAACGTTTCATCTATTACATGAAACGTGAACAGTACGGCGAACACTCCATTCTGAATCGCGCCGAAGTCTGGAAACAATCGGAAAACGCTAAAAAATACGACAGCGCCTGGGACTTTTTCTGGAAATATCAGATTAACAAAATGTACAATCGTTACTTCTTATGGCAGTTTGTGGGCATGGGCGATGATGAAGCCAGTGTCGATCCTCGTCAGTTTCTGGCCTTGCCTCTGCTATTGGGGTTAATAGGCGTTTACTGGCATGCCCGGCGCGACCCCAAACGAGCGCTGGCCGTATTTGCCCTCTTTTTTATGACGGGTCTTGCCATTGTGCTCTATTTAAATCAACCCGATCCGCAACCGCGCGAGAGGGATTACAGTTACGTAGGCAGTTTTTTTGCCTTCTCCTTGTGGGTGGGCCTCGGATATGCCGGGGTCATGGAGTTACTAAAGGAAGGCTTTAAAGAAAAGGCAGAACGATGGCGTGTGGCTGTGTTCGTGATTTTGTTTTTGATTGTGCCGGTTCATATGCTGGCCAAAAACTACCACAGCCATGATCGTTCCGGTAATTACGTGGCCTGGGACTACTCCTACAACATGCTGGTTTCCTGCGAACCCAATGCCATCCTGTTTACCAATGGCGATAACGACACCTTTCCGCTGTGGTATCTGCAGGAAGTGGAACATGTGCGCAAAGACGTACGGATTGTTAACCTCAGTTTGTTGAATACCGACTGGTACATTAAAGAATTGCGCGACTGGGAACCCAAAGTACCGATGCACATCAGTGACTTAGAACTAAAGCATGTCGGTGTAAGGCCGATGCAGGGGACTACCTACCAACTTTCGGTACCAAAGGCTTACGCGGAAAAGGAAGCCCAACGGTTTAAGGAAGAATTTGGCCTTGCTAATGTCCAGATCCCTGACAGAATTAAATTTAAGGTAAAACCACCATTGCGCGCTCCGGATGGCACCGGTTATTTCCGTACACAGGACTGGATGATCCTGAATATTCTTAATGCCAATAAATGGCGAAGGCCCATTTACTTTGCCGTTACGGTGCCTAAAAGCAACATGTTAGGGGAGTTGTACGACTACTTCCGGATGGATGGTCTGGTCATGAAATTAGTGCCATTTAAAAATTGGCAAATTTCGCCACCTGAACTGGAAAAGAATTTATTAACCAAGTACAAATACCGCAATCTGAACAATCCGGATGTCTATTTCAACTGGAACATTAAATCGCTGTTGCAGAACTACCGTTCGGCCTTCTTGCAGTTGACCGACTTTTTAACCAAACGGAACGATTACCAGAAGGCCAAAGAAGTGCTTGATTTTATGAATGAGCGCATTTCGCCCGATGTGATCCCCTGGATGAACCAAACCATGCAACTTGTGACGGATGCTTTTAATGCTATTGTGGATACCAGTTATGTGGATTTATTGTTAACAGATGACAGTCGGGTGGCTGATTTACCGATCATTGGTGAACACCTGATGCGCCTGGGCAAGCCCCAAATGGCGGTGCCCTTGCTGGAAAAAGCCTATGAACTTAATCCGACCAATCCGCGTAATCTGGGGACTTTAATCAGCGCGTACCAGATGACAAACAATCGTGAAAAAATTATTCGTTCTCTGGAAAACTGGCTTAAACTCTTTCCAAACGATCAAACTGCCAGGAGGATGCTGGATTCTTACAAAAAACAGGAATAATGCCTGCTTATGCGAATACTGCAGAATGTCTTAAAGATTGTCATTTCGCTTGGCCTTTTAGGGTATTTGGTTTACCGGGCAGATCCTGCCCGGTTGTTTTCTGTTTTAAGTAACATTACCGAAAAGAACGGGCTTTTGTATCTGGCCCTGGCATTTGGATTGATGGTTGTTGCCGTCTGGTTTTTGGCCCTACGCTGGGCGGTTTTAATGAAAAGCTACCGTTTCCCGTTGAAAACATCACAATTGTTTGGCTTTTATTTAATCGGAATGTTTTTTAATAATTTTTTGCCGACCAGTATCGGTGGCGATGTCATGCGCATTTACAAATTGATCAGCGTTACCGCTGATCGCACCAGTGCCTTTGCCTCGGTCATTATCGAACGCCTGATGGGCATTGCGGCAACTTTGTTTATGTCCATTTGGGCTTTGATTTACATTTCCCAGCAATTTCATGACTGGCGCTTGCTGTTTGCTGCCATCGTTTTGTTTCTGCTGATCATGGCCTTTTTTGCCATGCTTTTGCGAGACTGGTCCTTTAGAATTATTTTAAGGATTTTTGAGAAATTTACTATTTTTAAAATAGGTGAAAAATTCAGCAAATTGTTCGAAGCGATTCATTATTTTCAGGATCATCGTACGGTTTTGTGGCAGGTATTTCTGTTCTCATCTGTTTCTCAATTTCTGATTGTTACCATGAACTACCTGATTGCCCTTGCTTTTAATATTCAGGTAAGTTTCGGATATTTGCTGATGGTAGTACCAATTTCTTTTGTAATTACCATGCTGCCCTCGATTAATGGAATCGGCATCAGGGATCTGGGTTTTGTAGGGCTGTTGGCTCAGATTGGGGTGTCAACGGCCGAGGCGCTGACGCTTAGTTTTATGAATTTAATCATTCCCATGATTTTATCAACTATCGGTGGGATCTTGTTTGTTGTTCAAAAAAGTAAGGCCATGCCTGGAGGCGAAAATGTTCTTGAGTCAAAAGTTTAAAAGCGTCATAGTGCTCGCTGTTTCAATCTTAATATTAACAGCCTGCACTAAGTACAAACCCTCAACCGCCGGATACCCTTACCGCATCTTTGTGGTAGCCGATTCTCTGCTCTGGCTCGATCTGCAAAAGCCGATCAGTGATACCTTTGAAGGCGAGATTTTGACACCTGTCTCAGAGAAAAAATTCTATTTTACCTGGATTCCCCTGCGCCTTTTGAATGAATTCAAACATCGCATGAACATTTTCTTTATCGGCGTGCAGGATGAACCGGGTGAGGTGAACGAATACCTAAGCCAGGTGTTGCCAGAAGAATTTCAAAAGGGGGTGGCCGAAAACAGATATTTCTATCTGTTTCAGGATGACCTGTTCGCTAAAGATCAGATCGGGCTTTTTATGGTCGGTAAAGACCGCAAGGCCTTTTTACGAAACTTTGATGATTTAAAAAAGCAAATTTACAAGACTTTTGAAAAAAAATATTACGCCCGACTCAAAGAGTCCATGTTCGAAAAGGGAGAACAGGTTAAAGTTGAAGAGTACATTAAGAGTCACTTTGACTTCTCCGTTCGTGTTCAGCACGATTATTTTGTGGCTATTGAAGAACCGGAAGTACCGTACCTCTGGCTTCGTCGCTTCGATCCGGATCGCTGGGTGTCCATCTGGAAAATTAAGGGAGACAGCAGCTACTTCAACTTTGACTCCATTGCCAGTGTACGCGATCGATTTACAAAAAAGTATTACGAAGGCGATTACATCATTCGTGAAGACAGCAAATTGATGAAAGACGATTTTAACGGACAGCCCACAGCAAAAATGGTGGGCCTGTGGCGCAACGATTCTGTTTTGATTGGCGGGCCATTCAGAACCTATGTTATTCATTACCCGGCAGATTCTGCGTTGTATTTTGTAGATATTGCCGTGATGGCTCCCGGTCATCTTAAAAAACCATATCTGGATCAGCTGGAGGTGATTGCCCGGACGTTCAGAGTTGAAAAAGAGGCCCGCAAGGAACAGCAAGCGGAATGAGCATGAAAATCGCCGTTCTGGGCACCTTTCTTAAAGATCGGATTATTGATTTAGATGGAAGTGTCACCGAAAGTAAGGGCGGCTTATTTTATTCAATTGATGCCTTAAGAACCATCTGCCGCGAGCAGGACCAAATCATTCCCATAAGTTACGTGGGGAATGATTTTTATGAAGAAGTGGTTTCACACTTCAGAGGTGATGAGCGGATAAATTTAACGGGTCTTTACAGGTATGAAGGTCCGAATAATTGCGTTGAATTACGTTACCTGACGGAGGAGACGAGAGAAGAGCGTTCTTTGAATCCCATGCCACCACTTACCGCCCGGCAGTTGGCGCCGTTTGCAGATAGTGATGTTTTTGTAGCAAATTTTATTTCCGGCTGGGAAATGGAACTGGAGGAATTCAGGAATTTCGGGTCGAAGTTTGGTGGGCTGAGTGTAATCGATATCCATAGCCTGACGCTTGAACGTTTACCCAATGGGTTGAGGCGATACAGAAAATTATTGAATACAGAACAGTGGATTGAGTACAGCAACATTGTTCAGTTTAATGAAGCTGAATTGCAGATGTTGCCATCGCAGGAAATTTTGGAATTTTACAAATTGTTTTGCTTTGATCAAAGGAAAATTGTTAATTTAACATTAGGCAAACATGGTAGTTTGCATGTTTACAGAAAAGGTGCAGAAATTAAGAGGCATTTACAGAAACCGGAAGAGAGACTGAAAGTGATTGATCCTACAGGATGTGGGGATGTTTTTTTGGCAGGTTTTGCTTATTTTTATTCTTTAAACAATAATGTCGAAGAAGCCGCTCAGAGTGCTACCCGCCTGGCAGCGGCTGCCGGCAGCCGGAAAGGATTGCCCGAAGTTTCTGTTTGGGTTGAAATTTTTAATCAGTTAGTTGGGTAAAGATATGGCCAGTTTAATCGTTGTTGGTGCAAATGGTTTATTGGGGCAGAACATCATTAAAAAATTGAAAGACCGCTTCGATATTTACGCAACCTCGTTTGAAGAGGAAGCATATTTCCCCTTAGAATATGTTAAATCATACACCCCAATTGATATTACCAATCGCGCCGAAGTTGTCACATTTTTGCAGAAAATAAAACCCGATGTCATTATTAATACTGCTGCCTTTACCAATGTTGACGGTTGTGAAGAAACCCCGGATCAGTGCTGGAGTGTTAATGTGCGTGGGGTAGAGTATATGGTCGATGCCTGTTCATCGTTTAAACCGGTGTTCGTTCAGGTGTCAACGGATTACGTATTTGATGGCGAAGCCGGTCCTTACTCGGAAGAAGATGAACCGAATCCCCGGGGCAATTATGCCCGCAGTAAATTAGCCGGGGAACATGTGGTGGAAAATTCAAAATTGGATTACATCATTGCCAGAACCCAGGTGTTGTTTGGGGTAGGCAACAGGGTACGCCACAATTTTGTCACCTGGGTAATCGAACAATTGACAAATAACAAAAAAATTCGTATTGTTGATGACCAAATCGGGACGCCAACGTACGCACCGGATTTTGCTGAAGCCATTGCGCGCTTACTGCAAAAAGAGGCCTATGGACTTTTTCATGTTTCGGGACCGGATATTGTGTCGCGTTATGACTTTGCTCTAAAGATTGCCGAAGTCTTTGAATTGGATGCCGGACTGATAGAACGCAGCAAAACTGCAGAGTTGAAACAAAAAGCGCCCCGACCGATGAATTCAGCCTTTAAAATTTACAAGTTGATCAATTACACCGACTGGGAACCACATTCACTGACTGAAGCTTTACAATTGATGAAAGAGGAATTAGTTCAAATCGATGGTAGATCCTAAAAAAGCCGTAATTGTAATACCGACTTACAACGAAGCCCTAAATGTTGAACGCCTGGTAAAAGAGATTCGCCGCCACGTACCGGAAATTTCAATTCTGTTTGTTGATGATAATTCTCCGGATGGCACGGCCGATATCATTAAGCGCATGCAACAGGAAGATGAACGTATTCTGCTCCTGCAGCGGGAAAAAAAAGAAGGGCTGGGCCGGGCCTACATCGCAGGCTTTCGGATGGCTTTGGAAAAGGGCTTTGACTACATTTTCGAAATGGACGCCGACTTTTCGCACGATCCGAAGGAATTGCCTAATTTCTTAAAGGAAATGCAGGAAAATGATCTGGTGATTGGATCACGTTACATCAAGGGCGTCAATGTGATTAACTGGCCGTTAAAACGACTTTTGTTGAGTTACTTTGCCAATTATTACTCAAGGGTCATCACCGGGGTGCCCATTAACGACTGTACCGGTGGCTACAAATGTTTCCGCAGGGAAGTTTTACAGGCCATTGACTTTGATCGTATTAAATCCAATGGCTATGCTTTCCAGATTGAACTCAATGTTAAGGCCTGGAAAAAGGGCTTTAAAATTAAGGAGATTCCCATCATTTTTGTGGATCGTGTTTATGGCGAATCAAAACTGTCTAAAAGAATAATGTGGGAAGCCGCTTTCCTGGTCTGGAAATTACGCCTTTTAAGTTTATTTAAAAAATTGTAGGAAATGAATATGGCTAAAAAAAAGCAACGCTTTGTGCTGGACTTTGAGAAGCCGATTGCCAGTCTTGAAGAAAAAATAGCCGAAATGCGTGAATATGCGGCTGCCAGTAATCTGGATTTGGACGAAGATATTCAGAGGCTGGAAAAGAA
>CAYNLJ010000088.1:0-7608 GCA_964398005.1 uncultured Caldithrix sp.
CCCTCTCTTTGAAAAAGAGAGGGGGGCAAGGTACTGATTACAAAGAAGTTAAACTCACTCATGGGGGGTGAGTTGAAAAAATGAATGGTAAAAGTTTTTTAAATTTTTTTTTGAAAATTTTGAATAAATCAAAGGTTTCAATCTGATATTAATCTACAGTGGCACAGGTGAAACAAGCCTGGTCCATTAAAACTTTCTACCTAACCATATTGATTTGCCATTAAAACGAAATTTCGTAACTAAAAAACGAAGTTTCGTTTTTTCAGGCTTTTTTCTCAAATCACTCTAAAAAACCATAATCTCTAAAATAACAATGACTTAAACTTGTAAACAAACTGTTTTTTTTGATTGGCACGCAATTTGACTTAATAAAGGCGTTCTTAACCAATAAAGGAGGTAATATGTTTGGAATCGGAACAACAGAGTTAATGATCATCATGGCCGTAGTGCTGCTCATCTTTGGTGGTAAAAAACTACCGGAACTGGCACGCAGCATGGGACAGGGGATACGTGAGTTTAAGAATGAAGTCAAACAGATAGATGAACCTATATCCAACAACTAACATAAGGAGGTCTTTAATATGTCCAGTTTTAAATCAATCTCAATTTTCTTATTGTTGTTTGCTCTGGTTGGTGGTCTTGCCGCCCAGAATGGTAAAATTAGCGGCAAAACCTATTTCGATTACACGTTCAACATGAGCAAAAACGCAGAATCGGCCAACAGTTTTGAGATCCACCGGGTTTATTTTGGTTACGAAAAACAGTTGACCGATAATCTGAAATTTAAGTTCACCACCGATGTTGGCCGTATGAAAGCTGATGATCGGTTAACCGCTTACCTTAAGTACACCTATGTTGATTGGAAAACCGGATACGGTCATATGTTGTTCGGTTTACAGTCCATGAACATTTTTAATATCCAGGAACACAACTGGGGTTACCGTTTTATTGAAAAATCTCCGATGGATTACTACAAGTGGTCCAGTTCAGCTGATTTGGGTTTTGGTTACAAAAATACTTTTTCTGAAAAATTTCATTTATGGGCAATGGTGACGAATGGTCCCGGTTACAAACACAAAGAAACCGACAAATACAAAAAGGTCAGTGTTGCGCTTTCCTACGGCGAACAGAAGCTAACCAAGAATGACGGTTTTAATGTAGGTTTGGTAGCTTCCATGGAACCTTATGAAATGGCTAAGGACACTACTGAAAATAAGAATTTGATCGGTGTATTTGGTGCCTATGCTAAATCAGCCTTACGCGTGGGTGCTGAATTTGATCTCTTTAAAGACAGCGGAAAAGATCAGACCAAACAAATTTTGAGTGTCTTTGCTGTTTACAAATTAAAGAAAGACTTGGAATTGGTTGGTCGTGTAGATATGTATGATCCGAATACGGACGTTGACAAAGACGGTGAAACCTATGTAATCGCCGGTCTTAGCTGGACACCGGAAAAGAACTTAAACGTTGCCCCAAATATTCGCTACACCACCTATCAGGCATCGGGTGTAGATCCAATGGTCTTGGCAAAAGTTAATTTTCAATTCAAGTTTTAATTAAAGCGGAGAGTGGCACGATGACAGAAAAAGAAAAAAATTCAAAGCTGCATCGGCCGTCGGAAGAAAAAAAAGAATCCAGGATAGATTTTCTGAAAAAACTGGGAGGCGGCATTTTCGCCTCCCTGGTTCTTCCGGCAGTCCTTAGTAGTAAATTCGATTTAAAAGCGCAGGAGCAGGTAAGTCAACAGCTGCCTCAACTGCCACCGGAACAACCGGATGAAGACCTGATTGTTCGCATGATGCGAGATCTTCAACGGGCATTACAAAAACCGGTTAAGGAACGTCGCTGGGCGATGGTCATTGATTTACGGAAATGTGTGGGTTGTCATGCCTGTACCGTTGCCTGTGTGGCTGAAAACAAGTTACCACCTGGAACGGTTTACCGCCCGGTAATCGAAGAAGAGATTGGCGAATTCCCCAATGTACGTTCGCGTTTTATCCCAAGGCCCTGTATGCAGTGTGAAAAACCACCTTGTACAGGGGTTTGTCCCGTACATGCTACCTGGAGACGTGAGGACGGCATTGTGGAAATCGACTATGACCAGTGTATTGGTTGCCGTTATTGTATTACCGCCTGCCCCTACAGTGCACGTGTCTTTGATAACGGCCACTACTACACCGAAAACGCACCACACAACAATTTTTACCTGGGTAAGGAAATCGCCCAACAATACGAAAAAGAACCTTCCTTCGATTACGGCAAGGAATGGCCACGCGTGAAAGATGAATCGCCTATGGGTAATGCCCGTAAATGCCATTTCTGTCTGCATCGTATTGAAAAAGGCTTATTGCCGGAATGCGTGGTCACCTGTATTGGTCGGGCTACCTTTTTTGGTGATCGCAGGGACGAAAAAAGCCTGGTGGCCGAATTGATCGGTCAACCGAATGTGATGCGTTTGAAAGAAGAAATGGGTACTGAACCAAATGTATTCTATTTATTGTAAAGGAGAAGTACCATGACACAACAATATCAATCCAGATTAGAAAAAATATTGTGGTATGTAGTGACCATCTTTTTCATCATTGGCCTGGTCGGGTTGTATGACCGGCTGGTCAATGGGCACCTGCATGCCGATTACGGTTCTTACATCCCCTGGGGATTGTGGGTAGCCGGTTATATCTATTTAATCGGTCTATCAGCCGGGGCTTTCTTAATGTCAACATTGGTTTATGTTTTTCAGATTAAAGCCCTGGAAAAAATTGGTAAACTTGCATTGCTAACGGCTCTGGCTACTTTGGTTGGCGCTCTGTTAACCATCTGGTTCGATTTGGGGCACATGGGTCGTGTATGGCGTATGATCCTGCGTACCAATTTCGGTTCGGTCATGGGTTGGATGGCCTGGTTGTACGGCCTTTATTTCATCTTGTTGACCATCGAATTCTGGTTTGCCATGCGTGCTGATATGGTGATGTGGAAAGATGAACCTGGCATACGTGGTGCCCTCTGTCGTTTTTTGATCTTTGGCAAAGATGATGTTTCAATCGAAGCCATCGAAAAAGACAAAAACAGACTGCGAATTCTGGGTAGCATTGGTATCCCGCTGGCAGTTGCTTTCCATGGTTCTGTTGGCGCTATTTTTGGTGTGGTTGGCGCCCGCCCCTACTGGAACTCCGGCCTGACGCCGATCATCTTCCTGGTTGGTGCATTGCTAAGCGGTGGCGCTTTGCTGGCTTTTATTGTCGCTACATTTGGACCGGATCGTGGCAGTGAAGAACATGCCCGCATCATTCGGATTATCGGTGGAATTATTCTGGCCCTGTTAGCCTTTGATGTACTGCTGGAATATGCCGAAGTAACCATTGGCTTGTGGAATGCGGTGCCTACCGAAGCAGAAGCTTTGAAACTGGTTCTTTTTGGTCCATACTGGTGGGTGTTCTGGTTCATTCACCTCGGTCTTGGCGTGGTATTGCCAGGTTTGTTATTGATTTTTGGACGAAAGAATGTAGCTGCCATCCGCTGGGCCGGTGCTGCTATTGCCATTACCTTTATTTCTGTGCGCTTAAATATCGTTTTACCTGGTCTGGCCATTCCGGAGCTGGAAGGTCTTAAATATGCCTTTCATGGGCCCGGGTTAAATTTTGATTATTTCCCCAGCCTGATGGAATGGGCAGTCTTTTTGTTTACCTGTTCAGTAGCTGCATTAATCTTTTTAATTGGCAAAAATTTGCTGCCAGTTCTGAATGGTGAAGCGCTGGCTAAGGTTGCGGAAGAAAAAGCTAAGGCAGGTGTGTCTTTAAAGGAGGCTAAATAAATGAAAGAGAAAATAAATCGTCGGGACTTTTTGAAATCATCGGCCTTTCTGGGAGGAGCCGCGGCTCTGACCGGTTGCGCCGCTTTAACCGAAGAAGCCCACATGGTCGATTTATCCAATTATGACCTGAATAATCCCGACCATGTAATCTATTCGGTTTGTCTGCAATGCCATACCGATTGTCCCATTAAGGTAAAAATTAAGGATGGCGTTGCCGTTAAAATTGATGGTAATCCTTACGGCCTTCAAACACTGAATCCGGCCATTCCCTACAAAAGCCCCGTACAAACCGGAGCCGCTGTAGATGGTGGTATTTGCCCCAAGGGGCAAGCAGGTATTCAGTCGCTTTACGATCCTTACCGCATCGTTAAAGTGTTGAAACGTGCCGGAAAACGCGGTGAAAACAAATGGAAAATCGTGCCCTTTGAACAGGCCATCAAAGAAATTGTAGAAGGTGGAAAATTGTTCAGTGATGTGCCGGGTGAAGAGAATCGCCATGTACCTGGCTTAAAAGAAATTTATGCCCTGCGCGATCCAGGCCTGGCTAAAAAGATGGCTGCAGATGCCAAAGCTGTTGGTCAGGGTAAAATGAGTGTTCAGGAGTTCAAGAAAAAATATCAGAAACATCTGGACAAATTAATCGATCCAAATCATCCGGATTTTGGACCAAAGAACAATCAGTTTGTCTTCATGGCTGGTCGTATCGAACACGGGCGCAAAGAATTTGCCAAACGCTGGCAGAACGGTGCTTTTGGCAGCATTAACTGGTTTGAACACACCACCATCTGTGAACAATCCCATCACATTGCCTACGACGAAATGACCAAGCAATACTTAGGCGGCGGCAAGTGGGGGAAAGGTAAACACCACATGAAGCCCGATTTCTACAACAGCCGTTTTGTGATCTTTTTTGGTACGGGCGCCATGGAAGCCAATTTTGGTCCTCCGTTGTTAGCCAATCAGGTGACTAACAATCTGGTGACCGGTCAGTTGAAGATTGCCGTTGTTGATCCGCGCCTTTCCAAAACTGCTGCCAAAGCCTGGAAATGGTTACCTGTAAAACCGGGTACGGATGCCGCGCTGGCTTATGCCATCATGCGCTGGATGTTCGATCACGATCAATATGATAAACGCTTTTTGAGTAATGCCAATCAGGCGGCTGCCAAATTAGACAATGAAACGGTTTGGACCAACGCCACCTGGCTGGTTAAAATGGAAGACGATGGACCGGGTGCCTTCTTGCGTGCCAAAGAGATCGGCCGTGGTGATGAAGATACTTTTGTGGCCGTTCAGAACAAACGAGTGGTTACTTTTAAACCTAAAGGTAGCAAGGCGGTGGATGCCGACCTGTTATTCGAAGGCACCATCGGCGGCAAAAAAGTTAAAACTGCTTTTAAGGTCTTGTACGACTATGTAACCAGTAAAACGTTTGAACAGTGGGTTGCCGAAACCGGTCTTGATCCCAGGGACGTAGCTGAAGTAGCTGCCGAATTTGCCAAAAATGGCAAACAGTCAGTGGCTGAATTGTACCGTGGTGCCGTACAGCACACCAGTGGTTACTACAATGCCCAGGCTATCATCAGCCTGAATTTACTGGTAGGTAATGTGGACTGGAAAGGCGGTCTTTCCAAAGGTGGCGGTCACTGGCATGAAGATGGAAGTAAACCTGGCCATGCATTTAATGTAGTCAAAGGAATGCACCCGGGTAAACTTTCAGCCTTTGGTCATCGCATCAACCGTGAAAAGAGCAAGTACGAAGATTCGACTTTATTCCGTGAACAGGGCTATCCGGCCAAACGCCCCTGGTTCCCATTTACCGGAAATGTTTACCAGGAAATCATTCCATCCGCACAGGATCGTTATCCTTATCCGATCAAGGCGCTCTTTTTACACAAAGGCACACCGGCTTTTGCAGCGCCGGCAGGACACAAGGCTATTGAAGCGTTGACCGATTTGGATGTGATCCCGCTGTTCTTTGCCTGTGATATCGTCATTGGTGAAACTTCCATGTATGCCGATTACATCTTTCCGGATACGGCCATCTGGGAACGCTGGGGAACGCCGCATATTACGCCGGCTGCGCCGGTCGCCCAGTCCAAGGTTCGCCAACCTGCTGTAGAATCGCCGGTGGAAAAAGTAAAAGTTTTTGGCGAAGAAATGCATTGTTCCATGGAAGCCATTATGCTGGCCATTGCCGAAAAATTGCAACTGCCCGGTTATGGTAAAGATGGCTTTGGACCAGGAATGGATTTCAAACGTCCGGAAGATTTTTACCTGAAAATGGTAGCAAATATCGCAGCGGGTGACAAGCCCGGGGACACTGTTCCGGAAGCTTCGCCGGAAGAAGTGGAAATCTTTCGTCGGGCACGCCGGCATCTCACTCCGGTTACTTTTGATGAAAAGAAGTGGCACCGTGCGGTTATTGATGAAAAAGGTAAAGACTGGTGGCTGCATGTGGTTTACGTATTGAACCGCGGTGGACGCTTTGAAGACTGGGGTAAATACTATCAGGGCGGTGATAAGTTGCCGCATGCCTACAAGAGTCAGTTCAATATTTACTGCGAACCGGTGGCCAAAGGACGCCATCCTTACACCGGTAAACGCTTCTCCGGAATCGGTTTGTATGAACCGGTCAAAGGGTACAATGATAAACCATTGAATCAGGCTGATTTCCCATTAAAACTGATTACTTTTAAAGATATCCGTGGAGGCCAGTCCCGTACTTTACCTAATAACTACTGGCTCTCCGCATCTTTGGATGAAAACACGGTGATGATTAATGCTAAAACGGCAGCTGAATTAGGCCTGAAAGATGGAGATGTGGTTCGTCTGGTTTCTCCGACCAATCCGGATGGTGTCTGGGATTTGCAGAACGGTCAGAAAATCCCGATGGAAGGCAAAGTTCGCGTCCTTCAGGGCATTCGTCCGGGCGTGGTTGCCGTGAGCTGGCATTTTGGTCACTGGGCCTATGGAGCCAATGACGTTCAAGTCGATGGTCAGAAGGTTCCGGGGGAAGCCTTACGGCGGAAAGGATTGTGTCCCAATGCGGCCATGCATGTGGACCCTGTCCTGAAAAATACCACCCTTGAAGATTTAATTGGTGGTTCCGCTTCTTTTTACGATACGCACGTCAAACTGGTGCGTGTTTAAGACCTGAGAGTAGAGGCTATCCCGTACGGGAAAGCCTCTACTTTTTACTTTTAATTTTTCATTAGTGAAACGGAGAATTTAATCGTAAAAATTTGTTTAAATTCTTGCTTGTTTGAAATAATTTTATTTGCTATATTCAGGTAGAGTTTAATCACAAACACTCTACTCCGAGCCAAAGAGCCTAAGTCCTTCAAAATAGGATATGGTTCGCGGCCGAGGGCAAAAAGCCCCTCTCCAAAATGGAGAGTAGGGTGGAATCGGAAACGATTCTGCCTCCCGTGTTTGGAAAGGAGCAATGAATGACGTTAGACCAAGATCATCTCAAATTCCCTGCTTTAACCGACCCCTTTGGGCGTACCTTAAATTACCTGCGCATTGCCGTTACCGACCGTTGCAATCTGCGCTGCACTTACTGCATGCCGGCAGAAGGTGTGCCTTTCTTAGAACACGAAAAAATCATGCGTTTTGAAGAAATTTTACGTGTGGTCCGTTTACTGCTGGCCAGCGGCTTGAAAAAGGTACGCATTACCGGCGGCGAACCATTGGTGCGCAAAGGCGTTGTTTCTTTTCTCAAGGAATTGAGACGCTTAAGTCCGCAATTAAAAATTCACTTAACAACAAACGGTTTGCTGCTGGCTGACCATTTG
>CAYNLJ010000089.1:0-7596 GCA_964398005.1 uncultured Caldithrix sp.
ACAATTTTGGTCAGCACATAAGCCAAAATCGAGATACTGGTTAAATAAAGCCGCGTTGCACGGCCAAAGCGTTTCTCTAAAAATTCGGGAATGGTAAATACTTTTGCTTTCAAAAACAACGGGGCAAAAATCCAACCTAAGAACAATAAGGCAATGATCGCCATCCATTCAAAATGGCCAACCACCAGACCATTGTAGGCACCGGAACTGGCCAGACCTACCAGGTGTTCTGTGGAGATGTTGGTCACAAACAATGATGCACCTATGGCCAGCCACCCCATATTGCGTCCGGCCAAAAAATAGCTTTCCGGTGTCTCACTTTGATGCCGACTGCTCCAAAATCCAATGATAAAAAGCAACAACGTGTAAAAAACCACAATTATCAGATCAACACCGGCTAACGATCCCACTGTTCCCCTGCTTTGCTTTCTATTTAATCAATACAAATTTTTTACTGTCAATGGTTTGCCCCTCCTGTCGGAGCAAACAGAAATAGGTTCCACTGCTCCACCGTTGGGCATTTAAATGTATCTGGTGAACTCCCTTTCCCTGCAATCCGGCATTTACTTCTTTTATTAATCGACCGTTGACATCTGCAAAAAGAATCTGGACTCTTCCTTTTTTTGGTAACTGGTACTCTAAATTAAATTGCGGATTTGCAGGATTTGGGAAGATGCGTATTCCCCAGTCAAGGGGTTTTCTATTTTTAAACGAATTGTCTTCCAATCCGGTTAACGCATGTTCAATTTCTATGGCACTGCAGACCGACTGGCCGGTAAGCGCTTCAAAATAAATATCCAATTGAGCATCTTTCACTTCAATATTTTCAACCACCAATTGCAATGCGCTATTGGCGCCGACCCTATCGAAAATGTCCAGATTTTCAATGACCTTTTGACCTTCCACATAAATATTAAACAGGCGCTGGCCAGCGGTATTAAATTCGGTTTCTGCAAAATAAAATTTTAAATTGTAATGCCCATCCGGTACTCTGATTCGATAAAAATCCAAATCTCTCAATTCGGACTGAAACAGTTCATCCTGATCCGTGTTACCGAAATCCATGGAAGAAGAATGTAGAGCTACATTACCGCCCTCATGACCATATGCCAGATCTGTGGTGAATTCCTGGTCTGCCAGGACGGGTGAAACAGCCTGTTCATTTCCCAAATCGATGATTGCCGGTACAACCATTCCATTTAACACCGGTTTGGATTCAATTTTGATTTTATTAGCTGACGGCGACAGGTCGGTGATGTTGGCACAAATGATATTGTAAGATTGATTTTCATCTCTTGAGGCAACATCCAAGACTACCGTACGCAAATCATTTTTCAAGGAAGCGTTGTTAACTGTCAGACCCGGTAAAATGTAATTGGACTTATTTTCAGCCTGTGACCGGTTTACTTTTTCGGAAAAGGTAATGACAATCTGATCATCCAAAAACCAGGCCCGGGCCACATAAGGTGGTGTGACATCCTGATCCATTACAGTTCCGCCTGAATAGCCAACGGGAGTCGTTTTGGTCAGACAAAGTATTAAATAGCCATCCTGCAAAACGGCATTTTCCTTAATAAACTGACTGTTGTTACCATCAAAGGTATGGGTGGCCTTTTGCCAGCGAGATTGATCATAGGTATTAAACGGGTCTTCCCACAAAAGTGTAAAATTTCGAGCCTGTCCAGGCGTGTATTGGTACACTTTAACCCAGTCGTAAAAGGCGTAAACCGGTAATTTGTCCGGGTTCAGAGGCCCTACCCAATCCTCGGAAGCCGGTGGCCAGATGTTCATCATTAATTTTTGCGCACGGTAAAGGCTGTTAATGTGATTGCCGGTTTGCCGGTAAACCTCAACACTATCGACAGACCAGGCAACGTAATTCGGCGTCCATTCTATGGCGTAAATATGAAAATCGCTGTGTGGATTAAAAGGCACTGTATTGTAATAAACATGGTTGGTCTGCCCCGGTGTGATGGTATTGAACTGTACCTGATCACCATAACGGCCCAGGATTTCAATATCGATTTCATTCCAATCGTTCAGGCTTGAAATTTCGTGATAAGTAAAAAAAGAACTCAACATACCGCTTAATTGGGCTGACTTCATGCGCACTTCAAAACGACCGTAGGTAAAAGTTTCTTTAGTGCGGTATTCTGCACCCCGATAGGGCTTTTGCCCGAACAAAAACAAGGGTAATATGATTAACAATAAGATTCTAACTGACATTTTACTCTTTCCTGATTAACCAAAAATAAAATGTTTTCAATTTTTATGCCATCGTTCAATATTGCTTTGAACCAGGCATCGTTCATTGATATTCGGGTGTTTTTGTTATCGGGAATTTTAATTGCCAGAAGAAAAGACTTATTGAAATAATAACTTTTATTATCTTTGTAATAATTGGGGCTCTAATATAGTGGAAATTTGGGAGGATTGACTGAATTAAAAAAAGCACGTGTAAAAACCAGCCTTTCAGTCCACCCCCCGCAAGTTTTGCACAAAGCGTTTAACTTCCTGTTCAAGACTCGATTCATTTAGATTTTCCAAAAATTTGATGAAGGCACTACCAACAATGACTCCCGAAGCATATTGTGTGTAAAATTCAAAGTCCTTTTGCGTTTTAACACCAAAGCCAATGAAAAAAGGATTTTGCAGGGTGCGATTCAAATCTTGCAAAAAGCGCTCAGTCTCCGGCGACGGCCGGTTGTCTTTCCCGGTAACGCCGGTGTAGGCGGTACAGTAAACAAAGGCCCGGCTTAAGGTATCGATTTTTTGAATGCGCTCTTTGGGCGTATTTGGTGCTATCAGGTAAATGAGATCCAAATCAAGTGAATTTAGAAGCGGCAGGTAAGATTCACTTTCTTCCAGCGGCCAGTCTGGCAAAATCAGGCCATCTACCCCAACTTTTGCACAGGCTTCAAAAAATTTTTGAAAGCCAAATTGAAACACCGGGTTCAAATAACCCATCAGAATGATGGGGATTTCTGTTTGCTGCCGAACCTGGGCAACCAACTCTAAAATTTTAGAAATGCTTACGCCTTGCTGCAGTGCCCGGTCAGCTGCCTTTTGAATGGTAGGACCATCGGCGATGGGATCGGAAAAAGGCATGCCCAGCTCAATAAAATCCACCTGGGCGTTGGCACAGGCCCTGATGATTTTCCCGGTCATTTCAAACTTTGGAAAACCTGCCGTCAAATAAAGCGACAGCATTTTTTTACCATTCTGTCTGTTCTGTTGAATTATGTTGCGTAACCGTTGACTCATTTACGAACCTTTCCTTCCGTAGAGATCTTGCTAACATTGAAATTTCGAATTTTAACTTGCCTGACGATCCTGCTGTTTAAAGAAACTTCAAATATGTTTCCATGTCCTTGTCTCCCCGGCCACTCAAATTGACGATGATGATTTCATCATTAGTTGTCTCCGGACACAACTTTTCCAGGTAAGCCAGGGCGTGTGCACTTTCCAGAGCGGGTAAAATGCCTTCCAGCCGACTTAGCAAAAAGGCGGCATGCAAAGCCTCCTCGTCTGTTACCGAATCGTAGCGAATGCGCCCTATTTCTTTCAAATAGCTGTGTTCTACTCCGACACCGGGGTAATCCAAACCGGCGGAAATGGAGTGCGGCAACTGCACCTGACCATCTTCGTTTTGAAGCAGGTAAGTTAACATTCCATGGAAAATGCCGGGCCTGCCGGCCGTTAAACTGGCCGCATGTTTTCCGCTTTGCAGACCAAGGCCGGCTGCTTCGACACCGAACATTTTAACCGTTTCAAAAGGCAGAAAGGCATGAAAAAGCCCAATAGCGTTACTTCCACCTCCCACGCAGGCCAACAGGTAATCCGGCAAACAGTGCTCTTTTTCCTGGATTTGCTGCAGGGCTTCCCGGCCAATGACACTCTGAAAATCACGTACCATCATTGGGAATGGATGCGGACCGACTACGGAACCTATGATGTAATGTGTGGTTTGTACATTGGTCAGCCAGTCGCGTAAAGCTTCGTTAGTGGCGTCTTTCAATGTTTGAGTGCCTGAGTAAACCGGTCGCACTTCGGCGCCTAACATTTTCATGCGTTGCACATTCGGTTTTTGACGTTCCACATCTTCGGCGCCCATGTAAATGCAGCACTGCAGGCCTGCTTTGGCAGCAACCGTAGCTGTGGCAACGCCGTGTTGTCCTGCGCCGGTTTCGGCAATGATTCGTTTTTTGCCCATGCGCTGGGCTAACAGGATTTGGCCAATGGTATTGTTGATTTTGTGAGCGCCGGTGTGAGCCAGGTCTTCCCGTTTCAGGTAAATTTTAGCTTTACCGTAATGGCTGGTGAGATTTTTTGCCAGGTACAAAGGCGTGGGGCGTCCGGCGTAGTCCTTTAATTCCTGCTCCAAATCAGCCAAAAACTGTGCATCCTTCCGTGCCTGCTGATAGGCGTTTAACAGTTCATCCAAAGCCGGTTTAAGGATCTCCGGCACAAACTGACCACCAAAGCGACCGAAATAGCCGTGTGCATCCGGCAAATCGCTTAAATTTTGGGCTGATGTGGGCGCAGCCATGCTGCTTTCTTTAATGAAATGATCTTTATTCATCTTATTCCTTCATCCTGATTTTTTTTCTCTTTTAGGTTCGCAAATAGTTCTGTAAGTTATTCATCTTTAAAATATTAAAGGTTAACACGGCTTTTTGCAGAGCACGCATCTTTTCCACATCTTTGATTCCGGGCTTCTTTTCCGAGCCGCTGGCCACATCAATGATAGCCGGATGGACCTGATTCAGCGCTTCCAGAATGTTTTGAGGGGTAATACCACCAGCCAGCACCAACCGTTCGCGGGGTATGCTTGCCGGTAAGCCTGACCAATTCAATGTCTTGCCGGTACCACCAAAAGCTCTTGCGTCAAAAGCGTCCAACAATACGTAATGCGCATGTTTGGGTTGGTATTCCAGATGTTCATTGTGTTTGACTCTGAAAGCAGCTATGACCGGCACAGGCAATAAGGCGTAATCATCAAAGTCCAGCGGCTGGTAAATTTGCAGGAACTTTACCCCTGTCTGCTCCACTAATTGCAGACAATCTTGCAGAGTCGGTTTTACCAGAATACCTACCGTGTTGATTATTGCCGGCAATTTACTGATAATGGAATTTGCCTTTTCCGGAGAAATGTAACGTGGACTTTCTTTAAAAAAATTGAAGCCCAGAAAGGAAATGCCAAGCTCAGCAGCTGCTTGGGCATCCTGATGATTGGTGATGCCGCAAATCTTAAGATGAGTAAACATGATTTGTCGTCTCCCTCAACTCTTTCAAAAATACTTCCGGATTGGACTGACGCATCAACGTTTCGCCTATTAAAACGCCCTGAAAGCCATGCGCTTTAAGAAAAAGACAATCCTCTGCAGATTTAACGCCGCTTTCGCTGATCAGAGGTAACTTTTTGGGTAAATGTGAGATCATTTCAATGGAATGGTTTAAATCAATACTGAAATTTTTCAGATTTCGGTTGTTTACCCCTAATATTACCGGAAAGTCTTCAATGTTTTCTGGAAGCTTTATCAAATCTGACTCATCGTACAGTTCAACCAGTACTTCGAGTGAAAGATCCCGGGCCAGATTTAAAAAATCCTGCAGTTGTCCGGCCGATAATATTTTAACGATCAGAAGGATCAAATCTGCTTTTAACAGAGCACTTTGCCAAATCTGATATTCATCTACGATAAAATCTTTACGTAAAACAGGCACGGAAACGACTTCGCGCACATCTTCCAGATCTTTTGTACTTCCTTTAAAAAAGGTCGCTTCCGTTAAAACCGAAACAGCCGAAGCACCACCAGCCTGGTAGGCCGCTGCTTGTTTTTGAGGATGTACGTTTTCATTTATTTTACCTGCCGTTGGCGAAGCCTTTTTTACTTCACAAATGAAATGGAAGATTGACCGATTGGCCATTTTACCAATCAGCGAACGTCTGTGTACTTTAAATTTTTTCAAATTTTGCTTTAAAATTTCTAAAGGAACACTTGATGTTTGGTTGGCTATTTCCTGTTTTTTAACCTCTACAATCTGTTCAAGTAAATCCATGGAGATTTCCCGCTTTAATTAAATGAATGACTCATTTCTACAAATTCATTTACCTTTTGTAATGCCGCTCCCGAATCAATTACTTCTGTTGCCAGTTGAACACCTTCATCAATGGTACTCACCTTTCCGGCAGCTTTAAAGGCAAATGCACTATTTAACAGAACGATGTCCCGATCCGCACCCTTTTTACCTTTGAAAATTTGTTTTAATTTTTCGGCATTTTGTTCGGCCGATTGCCCCAGGATCTCATCCGGTGTTCCTGAAGATTTGAAATCATTAAATTCAAAACGATTTAATTGTCTCTCATTTGCCCTCACCTCGTGTACCACAGTTTTAGCAAAGGGAGAAATTTCATCCAGTCCATCGCTGGCGTGAACCACATAGGCGTAATGATGACCACGGTTCAATAGCACCTTGGCCATCATTTCTGCGGCGGATAAATTAAAGGTCCCTATTAACTGACGTTTAACCCCTGCCGGATTAAGCAAAGGCCCCAACATGTTAAAAACTGTTCGCATGTTTAAACTTTTACGATGGGGGGCAATATTTTTCATGGCCGGATGGTAAAGTGGGGCAAAAAAGAATGTAATTTTTATTTCATTGGCGCATTGCTCGGCCTGTTGAGGATTTAATTTAACGTTGACACCCAGTGCCTCCAGTACATCGGCAGAGCCGGCTTTACTGGAGATAGACCGATTGCCATGTTTGGCAACAGTTACACCGCCACCAGCCAGTACGAAGGCCACTGTGGTCGAAATATTAAATGTTCCTTTCCCATCGCCACCCGTGCCACACACATCAACAGCCTGATCATCATTTAATGATACGTTGACCATGTGTTCATTCAAAACATCTAAAAAACCATTGATCTCATCCACGCTCTCCCCTTTTTGACGTAAGCCCATCAACAGGGCGCCGGCCTGAGCTGCTGATATCTCATCATCGATAATTAATTGCAGTGCCCGGCGTGCTTCTGAGCGTGTTAAATCGTGTCCACAGGCGATTTTTTCTAACAGTTCTCTCATGTTAATGCCCTCTCTTTTTGAATGCTTGTAAACCAATTCAGCAACATTTTCATGCCATCTTTGGTTAAAATGGATTCCGGATGAAACTGGATGCCTACAACCGGATAAAATGAATGGCGCATGGCCATGATAAGACCATCTTCCGTGTAGGCGATGGTTTTAAGTTCATCGGGCAAGGTATTGGGCTCAATGATCAAAGAATGGTAACGAGTAGCCGGAAACGGTGAAGAAATGCCTGCAAACAATGGGTCACCGTCATGGTAGATCGGGGAAATCTTACCGTGAACCGGCTGTTCCGCTCGCACTACTCTGGCACCGAAGGCCTGCCCTATGGTCTGATGCCCAAGACAAATACCCAGCAGAGGAATTTCAGCGGACAATTTTTCAACAATTTCCAGACAAACGCCGGAATCATCCGGCGTACCCGGTCCCGGAGAAAGCACAATACCGGCGGGTTGCAATCTGTGGATTTCCCCGACCGAAATCGCATCATTGCGAACAACTTTGA
>CAYNLJ010000090.1:0-7592 GCA_964398005.1 uncultured Caldithrix sp.
GCTCATTGAGTGAAAATTGGGGATAAGTAAAGCGCACTGAGGTGCGCTTTTTTTATTTAAATTAATTTATTTTCCAGAACGTATTTTGTTAATTCAATATTCGAATTTAAATTTAATTTTTGCAGAATTCGATTTCGATAGGAATACACAGTGTGTGGGCTGATAGAAAGTAATTCGCCAATCTGTTCCACGCTTTTGCCTTCGGCAATTAAACACATCACCTGATATTCGCGGGCAGAAAGTTTTTCGTGTGGTTTCTCGCTTACCTTACCTGTAAAAGTATCGGCTAATCGTTCAGCTAAAGCAGGACTGATGTACCGTCCACCGGAAACAATCTTTTTTATAGCAGAAATTAATTCCTCAGGTGCACTGATTTTTTTCAAATATCCATCTGCGCCGTGACGAATAGCGCGTAGGCCATATTGTTCTTCATCGTAAATACTTAAAATTAAAATAGGTAAATTAGGGTATTGCTGTTTGATCTCTTTTAAAACATCGAGGCCGCTCCGGCCAGGCATGTTGATATCTAAGATTAAAATGCTCCATTCTTTCTTAGGCAACATTTGTAATAATTCTTCCACAGATCCCGCTTCACCTTCCACCACCATGTCCTTTTGCTGAGCAACGATTTGCTTTAAACCGGCCCGAACAATTGCATGGTCATCGGCAATTAATATGCTAATCATACATATTCCTTGAGTTTATCTGAATACTGACCTCTGTTCAAAAAAAAAAGATCTGTCCAGTTTTTTACACTTAAATGTTCTGGGCAGATTACAATGGCAATTCCACTTTGACCCGGGTACCCTGCCCGGGAACCCCATGAATTTCCAATTGTCCGCCAAAAACCATGGCCCGTTCTCTCATTCCCAGTAATCCTAACGATTGCGGAGATTCAATTTGTTGTCGGTTAATTCCACGGCCGTTGTCAATAATTTCCAAAAAAACTTTTTGTTCTGTGTTTTTTAAAAAAATGGAAACACGATTGGCTTGAGAATGACGAGCCACATTGGTTAATGATTCCTGAAAAATACGGAATAAGGCGGTTGCTTTTTCCTGTTCTAATTTGATTTCCTGCTCCGGCAGGTGAATTTTACAGGGAATGCCCGTATGCCTGCTAAATTCTTCTGCCTGCCATTCCAATGCCGCTACCAGTCCAACTTCATCTAAAATACCCGGACGTAATTTCGCTGTTATTTGCTGAATGGTTTGCACTGCCTGATTAATTAAATCTGAAATGACGTCAACTTTATTTTTAACCTGTTCATTATCTGCAGCGAAATCTCTGCACAATAATGATATTTCGATTTTTAACACAGTCAGCAGTTGCCCCAGTTCATCGTGAATTTCTCGGGCAATCATGGCACGTTCTTCTTCCCGAATGTCCTGCAGGCGGGAAGCCAGATTACGAAGTTGACTGCTGAAATTTTTTAAAGCCTGTTGTGCCCGTTTACGATCTGAGATGTCCCGTACAATGGAAAGAACAGTAGGTTGCCCATGATATTCAAATAGATGGGCATTAATTTCAACCGGAATACGGCGCTTATCCTTGCGAAAGTACTCAATCTCATAAATCACATGTTTATCTTTAATTAACTGTTGGGTAATTTGTTCGTGTCTGTTCCGATATTCGGGCGGGACAAGTGTTAATGGATTTAAGTAGTTAAATTCTTCCCGTGAGTATAGATAGGTTTCAATGGCTTTTTGATTGACTTCAATAAAACTACCAAAGCGCTGATCAGGGGTGAGCCGGTTTACAAAGACCGGATCGTTGGCTTTGTTAAAGAGAAGTTGAAAGTGTTTTTTACGTTGGGCCAACTCTGATATTTTAAATACATAATCGGACAGGTCTTCTATGGCGATTAATTTGTGGTAAGAACTCCTTTTTAGTGGAAAAACAGTACAGTGGATTTTCCACCAGATTTTTTTACCAAACCAAAGAGTTGATTCCATTTGCAGGGTTTCTTCGGAATCGGACAAGAGGCCATTTTTAAAATCAGGAAAGATTACCGGATTTTTAATTTGTTCTGCCAGAATGGTCTCAAAAGGTTGTCCGATTAGTTTTTCGGGCGCCAAATGTACTAATTCGCTGAAAGCCTGGTTTACTTTAAAAAATTGGTTCTTTTCTGAAAGGAGGGCGAACGGGAGATAGGTTTGATTCCAGATGTATTCCTGCCACCATTTGCTTTCATTTGCTAATTGTTCAAATTCTTCTATTCTAAGAAGCGCTGTTTGCTTTTGTCCTTCTGCACTCAAATAATTTTGTTCTGCTTCTACCTGTTTTTGTCTTATGATGCGAAGTGCTTCCTTAATAGTCGCCAGACGCTGCTGTAAATTTTGTTTTGAAGCATTTTGTTCGAATTCAGGGACCGGAACATATTTTTTTACAGACAGCCAGATTTCATCGATGCTCGTGCGATATTTTCGTAATCTTAACAGGAGTAAACAAATGATTAATAATGACAATGTGTTCCAGGCCCACCATTTGAATCCTGCCAGTTGCAGTGAATTATTAAACCGGCTGGGAATAAGTTTGTTTGGTTGTTGATAAAGGCCGGTTCTGGTTGGATGGCTGACGAAAGGAATGTGAATTACATTAACATGTTCTGGACTGGTCTTCGTTTGCAGCAATAAAAAACTAATCAGAAAAATACACAGCAAACTCAAAACTCTATTTTTAGATTGCAAGCCTGGCATACACATTTTGCTATTATCAGTTAATGGCAAATATCTGAAACTGCCGGTCAGGAAGTTTCATGGGAAAGAAGCAGTTTTTTGAAGCCGTCACGTCCCAGATATTTTATTTTTTCAGCAATGTCTTCTTCATCAATAATTTCTTCATCGGTAATGTAATGAATGTCTAACAGCCCTCCGGCTTTGTAACCGGTGCGTTGGTAATTAATTTCATCCAATGCCAGACTCCAGCCTTCAAACCAGTTGTCTAATTCCCGCCGTTGTTCCGGGGTCCCCACAAAATGGACCAATAAATCAATGTCGCTGCCTGCCTGAGCCGTGCCAGATCTGGTACTGCCCAATAAGTAAAGTCCCTTAACGCCAAAACGTTCAGCATCCAATTGTTCGGCAATACGTTCGGCCATCTGTTGGCGCCACTGCCAATGTTCCGCAGAAGATTGCCCAAAAAATTTTGATTCTTCTTCCGTTTGCAGTTCATTAATCATTTCACTGGGCGCAATAAGACCCATGGCTTTTTCCTGGTCTCCGTTCATTAAAATATGGAATCGAAGTCCGTTACATTCTTCCGCAACATCAACAATGTGGAGAACTTTGTCCAGATTGGTAAACGATGGTAATAGTTCGTACAGGCTGTTTGGCGATTTCAGGAAAAAATCTTCTTTAAAGATGATGTCTTCGTCGTCAGGGTAGAGAGGTAAATATTTAATATTAGCTTCCACCAGATCCTGGAAAAAGTGGGTACCAAAAGATAAATCCGGGACATAATTACCCTTACGTCGCGCAATTTCAATTAATGCGGCTGTATTATTGATATCTGAGTAAGTGACACTTACACCTAATTTAATATCCCCGCGACTGCCCCAACGTCCTGGGCCCATTAAGATAAACTCCTGCTTAGGAAGAATTTTGTTTAGCTCGCCAACGGCACGCCCGACTGCCTTTAATTCGTTGATGTCTTTGATCTCTGAATAAGCATTAGGATCCACGTAAACAATAAATTTAATGTTCGATACAATCCCGTTGGTCACATATTTATTGGCAGTAAAGATGACGTTTTTGTCCGGAATATTTTGCGGAAACTTAGCCGGAGCCGAAAAACGGGAATAACTTTGTGGACGGCACTGAAGTAAATAAAAATTTTCACCGTCATGGGCAAATTCAATGTCAACCGGGGTGGCTAATTTGTTTTGTAAATTTTTTAATATTTCTTTGATTTGTAAAATAAAGTTGGATTGTTCCATTAAGCCACTGAAGGTGACGACTATATCGACTTCTTCAAAATTTGTATTGAAACCGATATTGCGGATCATACCATGGTCGTAAATTGAGGCGATTTTTTCCACCAAAGGGTACTGGTAACCAAATTCTTTTAATAGTTTTTGGATTTCAATGGTTTCAAACTGATTGGTTTTAAGATTTATGACATCTGCCTTTCGCGGCGAATAGCGTACAATTTCTTCGACACTGACATTGGCCCGCAGGCTTGGCTGCCCCGGAGCAATCAGTACAGGATAATCATCACTTAATCGATCGACGGCACGGGTGCCCAGACCAGGTACCAGGCGTACCAACCCATCTTCCCGTTTGATGCGTGGTGACCAGCGAAATTCATTGTTGCTGAAAGCCACGCCGGCAAAGGAAGGTAAAAAATAATCGCCAACGCGTTTACCCACCACTTCCTGAATCATGATGCCCATTTCTTCATGAAAGTCAAGCAAACCACGTTCGGCGCGATATTCAATGGGATCAGGCCCAATCGTTGAAGCGTAAACTTCGGCAATAGCGTCTAACAAAGCTTCTAAACGATCCGCTTTGCTCCCCTGATTGGCAATGAAAAGACTTTTGTACTTCCCGGAAAAAGCAGAACCCAGACGATCTTCCAATAAACTGGAACTGCGAACGATTAACGGCCGTTCTCCGAAATCGTCCAGCGCCATGGCCACTCCTTTTACAATTTCCGGCGGGAAGTGGGAGTTCTTGAACAATTGTACCACATGAGGATATTCTTTACGAACATCACTGACCGGTTTGTACTTGTGTTCCAGCAGTTCGTCCAGGTTGTTGTAATGCATGAAATAGATCATGGCATCTGAAGTAATGTGCCAGGTTTTTGGGGTTTTAATATTTCCAAGTAAATTTTGAGGATCGTCCATAGATTTCAAAATACGATAAGCCAAAAACAAACCGGCACTCTTGCCTCCTAATTTCCCGTGACTGCCGATAGGAAAAATCATCCGTTTTAAAATATTGTAAAAATCACGCACACGGACATAATGTTTGGCAATATTAATGAATTCTAACTGGTCGGTGAAAAATCTGCGAATTAAAGCGGCTCGCACCCCGATCAGGGTAGAAGGAGATAAGGCCATACCTTCCGGGTTAATCTGATAGTATCGACGCAGGGCTTCGCTGATATCCGTTAGTGAACTGTTATTATCTGAGGTTGCCCGCACTAAAAAACTGCTCTTATCTTCCTGAATCCATTGCTGAATTTTGCTCAGAATTTCAGAATGAGGAAGGTATTGCGAAGCCAGAATAAAAATTTCCTGAGCCTGGCGATTGATGTCAGCAATGTCTTCCTTTTTTAATGGCTCATTAACCTCACCTATCAAATCGCTTTCTTTATCAATGGTAGCATACGGATTAAATTGCTGTAGCATCTGGTTGGCTTCATTAACTCCTTTCCAGACCAACAGGTTAAGCATCTTTCGGGCAATGCGGAGGTACAGATCCGGGTCGGTCCGTTTAAGCAGTTCCAGAATGACTTCCCATTCCTCAGAGCGATGACCTGAAATTCCTTTTTTGGCCGTTTCCCACTTGTCAAAAATCTTTTTCAATTTTATGTACATTATATGAAATGATAAACGTTGTGCCAATACATCTACCAGATGCTTTTCGTCAAGTAAAAAAGGACCCACATCACTTGGAGGTTTCTTATCAAGGTAACATACGCGAATCCAGCCCACCGGACGATCCTGAAAAATCAAATCGGCATTAATGGCGTAGGGGGAGTCTTTGAAAGCATCGGTCATAAATTCTTTGTTGTGGTAGTGAATTTTTACTTTACAGACTTCGGGATATTGAAAGGCGGTTGGCAGGAGGTTTACAATTCGTTTGAAAATTTCGTCCAGGGATAACTCTTCCTGATGCAATATTTCTTCTACTTCATAAAGAACATTAAGTTCTTTGACCCTTTCTTCTAACGTGTCGATTAATTTGTCAATGGACTGCACGCGTTTTTCTTGATTCATGATGCACCTAAAAAATTAAATGAAATTCTTGATGATTTTGTTCACTTCATAACAGGAAAGATAAGAAATCCGGCGGCCAATTGCCACCGGATTTCTGTTGAGGGAGGAGTTATTTTTGTGGAATTAAACCCAACCGCGGTCTTTGCAGGCCTGAGCCACACGTTCAATAGCAATAATATAAGCGGCATCACGCATGTACAATTTGCGCTTATCAGACAGATTGGTCACCGACCAGAAAGCCGATGTCATTTTGTCGTCCAGCCGTTCAATGACTTCTTCTTTTGGCCAGTAGAAATTCATATTGCTCTGTACCTGTTCGAAATAACTGCAGGTTACACCGCCTGCATTGGCCAGAAAATCGGGAATGACAAAAATGCCTCGTTTTTCCAGAACAGCATCTGCTTCCGGAGTGGTCGGGCCGTTAGCGCCTTCAGCAATCAGTTTTACCCGGTCGCTGATGCGATTTACGTTGTCAGCCGTAATCTGGTTCTCCAGTGCACAGGGCAATAGTACATCCACTTCCTGTTCAATCCATTGATCACCGGGCAATACTTCGTAACCCAACTTTTGTGCTTTGTCTTTGTCAATTCCGCCAAAGCGGTCTGTAATGCCGCGCAGTTCTTCCAGATTAATACCATTCATTCGACGAAAAGCATAGGAAGTCTGGTCATTTTGATCCCAGGAAGAAACACAGATCACTTTGCCGCCTAATTGAGTAAATTTTTCGATAGAATATTGAGCCACATTACCAAATCCTTGAACACTGGCTACACAATCTTCTATTTTCATGTTTAAATGTTTCATGGCTTCGCGTACAGTGAAAATTACCCCATAACCAGTAGCCTCAGTGCGGCCTAGTGAACCACCCATGCCCACGGGTTTGCCTGTAATAAAGCCGGGGTAGTGACCGCCGGTTAAGGTTTCAAACTCATCCAACATCCAGAGCATGTGCTGGGCATTGGTCATGACGTCTGGTGCCGGTACATCAGCCACCGGTCCCACATTCTTGTAAACCTGGCGTACCCAGCCACGACTGATTTGTTCCTGTTCTCTCGGGCTAAGATTGTGAGGATCACAAATAACGCCACCTTTACCGCCGCCCAAAGGCAAATCGGCGACTGCCGTTTTCCAGGTCATCCACATGGCCAGGGCGCGCACCGTGTCAATCGTTTCCTGCGGGTGGAAGCGAATGCCACCTTTAGCCGGGCCGCGGGCATCATTGTGCTGAACACGAAATCCCCGGAAAATTTTTACACTGCCGTCATCCATACGCACCGGAATGCTAAAATGATATTCTCTTAAAGGATTACGTAACAGATCTCTTGTGGCCTGGTCAAGCCCTATAATATCGGCAACTTTATCAAATTGTTTTTGGGCCATTTCAAATGCATTGAAAGATTTGTCTGCCATAACCTTTTCCTTTCAATTTAATCGTTTTTCTGTTTTACCGGTTCTATGTAAAGGCTATAATTTAAGCATTAATTTTACAAAATGAAATTTCTTTATTTATTCAATTTATTCAGAATTAAATCATTTTTAGAGATAAGTTAATTCATTGAAACATAACGGATTACGGTCTTAATAAAAGTTTTAAAAAAAAATTGAGTGAGTATATTTTCATAATAAAGAAAGTTATCACAATTTTGA
>CAYNLJ010000091.1:0-7584 GCA_964398005.1 uncultured Caldithrix sp.
CAAACTGGTCGATCATCTTTTGGGACCGGGGATGGATAGGAAAAATTAATGGTAATTGTTTTTCAATCTGTTCAAAGGCATTCAATAGTTTTTCAAAATTTTCTTTATTATCCACATTACTGGGGCGATGCAAAGTAATAACACCGTAGCCCTTTGTCGTTAAATTGAGATCTTCTAAGATACTTGATTTTTCAGCCAGAGGCTTAAAATAAATCAGTGAATCGATCATTACATGGCCGACAAAATGGACTTTATGATCGGCAATGCCTTCGCGTTTTAAATTTTCCAACCCGCTTTTTTCGGTAACAAATAAATAATCGGCCAGCACATCGGTAACCAGACGATTGATTTCTTCGGGCATGGTGCGATCAAAGGACCGTAAGCCTGCTTCCACATGGGCAATTTTAGTATTCATTTTGGCAGCCACCATGCTGCAGGCAGCCGTAGAGTTCACATCACCAACAACCAGCACAAGATCCGGCTTTTCTTCTGCTACAACTTTTTCAAACTGCATCATAATTTTGGCCGTTTGTTCAGCATGGCTGCCGGAACCTACTCCAAGGTAAATATCAGGTTGTGGCAATTGTAAATCATTAAAGAAGAATTTTGACATGCGCTCATCATAGTGTTGACCAGTATGTACCAAGACGGGTTTAATATTTGAATAGTTCCCCATGACCCGCTGTATGGGAGCAATTTTCATAAAATTGGGTCGCGCTCCTACAACATTTAAAATTTTAATCAATGCACTTCCTTTTGTTTTTTTCGTTTATTATTATGATTTTGAGCGTTACCGTTCTCCAATTTTTTCAAGGCGTTACGGGCAGCTAACTGTTCAGCCTGTTTTTTACTGGATCCTACTCCTTTAGCGATCCATCGTTTATTCACATTGACCCGTACCACGAATTGTTTTTTATGATCTGGCCCGCTTTCATGCACTATTTGATAAATCGGATTCCCCCAACCTTTGCTCTGGGCTTTTTCTAATAAGGCAGATTTGTAGTTATGGTAGCGTTTTACTTTTAGCAAACGTTCACTGTTTTGCACAACGAATTGATCAACAAAGCTCCGGGCAGCTTCGATTCCGCCATCCAGATAAATAGCCCCAAGCACTGATTCGAATAGATTGGCAAGGTTGTTCAGACGTTTACGGCCACCGGTCTTTTCTTCACCCTTGTCCAAAAGCAAATATTCACCCAAACCCATTTCTTCACTAAGTTGTGCCAGCACCGGCCGCGAAACCAGAACAGAGCGTTTTTTTGAAAGTTTACCTTCATCTTCCTCGGGGTAAGCCTGATAGAGGTAATCCGCAATAACCAGATCAAGCACGGCATCTCCCAGGAACTCGAGGCGTTCATTGGATTCGATGCTATTTTCATGGGTTAAATTTAAATAAGAGCGATGTTTAAATGCTCTGAAGATTAAGTTTTTGTCTTTAAACTGATAATTAATTTTGTGCTCAATTTCAGTAATGGGGATGGGTAAATCCGTTTCTCCCGATTGAAGGCCAAACCGTTCCAGTATTTTTTTAATCATTCCGTACTCTTAAGCTTTCAGTTTCTAATTAGTCCACATATTTTTTTACGCAAAGGGTTACGTTATGCCCACCAAAGCCAAAGGAGTTGCTCAAAGCGGCATGAACTTCCTTTTCAATGGCTTTATTTGGGACATAATTCAGATCGCAGGCAGGGTCCGGGAACTCATAATTGGCCGTAGGATGGACCTTATTGTTTACAACAGTTAAAGTAGAAACAATGAGTTCCAAACCTCCCGAAGCACCTAACAGATGACCGGTCATCGACTTGGTTGAACTAACTGCCAGTTCATAGGCATAATCTCCAAATACCTCTTTAATGGCTTCGGTTTCGTTTTTGTCATTAAAGTAGGTAGAAGTTCCGTGAGCGTTAATATATTGCACATCGGTTGGTTGCAGTCCTGCATCTTTTAAGGCTGCTTTCATGGCCCTAATGGCTCCCTCACCACCGGGAGCCGGTTGAGTAATGTGAAAAGCATCAGCCGTAAAGCCCATACCGGCTAACTCGGCATAAATTTTTGCACCACGTGCTTTGGCATGTTCTAATTCTTCCAAAATAACAATGCCGCCGCCTTCGCCCATGACAAAGCCATCGCGTTTGGCATCAAAAGGGCGACTGGCTTTTTCCGGTTCGTCATTACGTGTAGAAATGGCTTTCATGGCATTGAAACCTGCAATACCACTTGGAACGATGGCAGCTTCGGCACCACCGCAAACCATAACATCAGCATCGCCGTACTGAATGGTGCGCATGGCCGTTCCAATGCTGTGGCCGGCTGTAGCACATGCCGAAACCGTGGCAAAATTGGGACCTTTTAAGTTGTGTTTAATTGAAATATGACCGGCTGCAATATCAATGATCAGTAAGGGAATAAAAAACGGGCTCATACGTTTCGGGCCGCGAGTCACCAGCTTGGTGTGTTCTTCCTCAAACGACAACATACCGCCAATACCTGAGCCGACAATCACTCCAATCCGATCCCGATCTTCCTTATCTAATTCCAGGCCAGAATCCTTCAGCGCTTCTTCAGCAGCTAAAATGGCAAACTGGCTAAAACGATCCAGACGCCTTAATTCTTTACGGTCAAAATGATCCAGGGGATCGTAGTTTTTTACTTCACAGGCAAATTTGGTATCATACTCCGAAGTATCAAACAAGGTAATTGGAGCAGCGCCGTTTTTTCCATTTAACAATGCTTCCCAGGTATCCTGTACATTATTACCAACCGGAGACACCACTCCCATGCCGGTAATTACCACCCGTCTTTTAGCCATAAACTGTAACCCTTTTATGAATTTAACTTAGAAAAAAGGGAAGGAGCGAGTATTTAACCCGTTTCCTTCCCTATGCAACTGCTTATTCTTTTTCAGCTATTTTCTGTTTCAAGTGTTCAATAGCGTCACCAACAGTGCGCATTTTTTCGGCTTCTTCTTCAGGAATTGAAATCCCGAATTTATCTTCAAAAGCCATTACCAGTTCTACAGTGTCGAGACTGTCTGCGCCTAAATCATCAATAAATGATGCATCAGGGGTTACCTGAGATTCGTCAACGCCTAACTGTTCAACGATGATTTCCTTAACGGTTGCTTCAATATCCATATCATCTCTCCTTATTTGTTATACGATACGTGGTTTATTTTCAACTTTAAACTCAATTACATTACTAAGCCACCACTTACAATCAAAGTGGTACCGGTTACATAAGCAGCTGCATCACTTGCCAGAAATGCAACCACATTAGCCACATCTTCCGGTGTACCAGCCCGCTTCAAAGGAATTTGCTTGAGGTACTCTTCCTTCACATTTTCCGGCAATTTTTCCGTCATTTCGGTGGCAATATATCCCGGAGCCACCGCATTTACCGTAATATTTCGTGCGCCCAACTCCCGGGCAAACGCTTTGGTCAAGGCAATAACACCTGCTTTGGAGGAGGCATAATTTGCCTGTCCGGCTGTGCCCAAAATGCCGCTTACCGATGCAATATTAACAATGCGGCCGGATCGCTTCTTCATCATCACTTTGGCAGCCGCCTGTGAACACAGGAAAGTACCTTTTAAATTGATATTCAGAACCGAATCCCACTCGGCTTCATTCATACGGATGGCTAAATTGTCACGGGTAATGCCAGCATTATTAACCAGCACATCCACCTGACCAAAAGTTTCTACAGTTTGATCAATCAACTTTTGAGCGTCTTCGGCTTTCGAAACATCAGCCACCACCACCAGAGACTTTACCCCAAGGGCTTCGATTTCCTTTGCTGTTTCTTTGGCCGGCTCTTCAAGAATATCTGAAATTACAACATGATAGCCATCACGGGCTAACTTTAAGGCAATGGCTTTGCCAATTCCCCGAGCTGATCCGGTTACAATTGCAACTTTGTTTTCGCTCATTATTATTCCCCCACCTGTTTAATTGCTTCTACTGTCCCGATAGGTTGACACGGAACCTGTCTGTTGATTCTTTTCAATAAACCGCACAAAACTTTACCCGGCCCAATTTCATAAAATTGATTAAATCCATCCGCAATCATATTTTCCATGCTTTTTTGCCACATAACCGGACTGGTCAATTGCTTAAACAGTAACTGACGGATTTCCTCCTTGTCAGTCACCGGTTTGGCGGTTACATTGGAGTAAACCGGCACGTCTGCATTTCGAAATTCGGTTTTTTCCAGAGCTTCCTGCAATCCAGCCCGCGCATCGTCCATCAATGGACTGTGAAATGCGCCGGAAACTACCAGTTCTACCGCTTTTTTGGCACCCATTTCTTTGGCTACTTCCAGAGCATCCTGAATCAGTTCAACTTCACCGGAAATGGCAATTTGACCAGGCGAATTAAAATTTGCCGGCTGAATGATACCACGCGGTGCAAGACGTTGACACAATTCCTGAACCTGTTCTTCAGATAGACCAATGATAGCCGCCATCGTACCGGGATTTTTTTTGCCGGATTCGTACATTAATCGGCCGCGTTTCTGGACCAGCCGTAGTCCGTCTTCAAAGGACAAACTTCCGGCCGCTACCAGGGCGCTGTACTCGCCCAGACTATGGCCAGCCACTCCCTGAGCCATAATACCTTTATCTTTGAGTAACGCAAAAACGGCTACGCTATGAACAAAAATAGCAGGTTGTGTAATGTAGGTCAATTTTAATTCTTCTTCAGGCCCTTCAAAACAGATTTTTTTCAGGTCAAAATCCAGAATATCATCGGCCTGGTCGAAAATTTTACGAGCAGTTTCAAACTCCTCGTACAAATCTTTGCCCATGCCAACAAATTGAGAAGCCTGTCCCGGAAAGATAAATGCCTTTTTCATGTTCGGTTCCTGTTCAGCTTATTCAATTGGATTTTCCGGTTTTGGAATTCCCCAGCGCAACAGGGCTGATGCCCAGGTAAAGCCCCCACCAAAGGTAGCAAACAGGACCAGGTCACCCACATCAATCTTGCCCTGTAAATAAGCTTCCGAGAGAGCCAACGGAATGGTTGCAGCTGTGGTATTTCCATATTTATCAATATTGATCATCACTTTATCGTAATCAATTCCTAAACGTTTTACTGCAGCATCAATAATACGCAGGTTTGCCTGATGAGGAACAAAAAGTGTTAAATCCTTACCGGAAAGACCATGTTTTTCCAGAATGTTAACCGATACTTCAGCCATTTTGGTTACGGCAAACTTAAAAACAGTTTTGCCATCCTGATAAATATAGTGCCAATCGTTAACTACTGTTTCCAAAGAGGCGGGGAACAAACTGCCGCCTGCCTTCATTTTCAGATATTCAGCACCGCTACCATCAGAAAAGAGCATAAAATCAATAATGCCTCTGTCTTCGTCTTCGGTAGGTTCCAGCAAAACAGCTGCAGCCGCATCACCAAAAAGTACACAAGTGTTACGATCCCGATAATTGGTAATGGCACTCATCTTGTCACCACCCACGACCACAATCTTTTTGTGCGTGCCGGACATAATGTACTGGGCACCCACTGAAAGAGCGTAAATAAAACCAGAACAGGCTGCAGCCACGTCAAATGACCAGGCATTTTTGGCGCCCACCTTTTCCTGTACCAAATTGCCCGTACTGGGGAAAAACATATCCGGTGTCACGGTTGCAACAATAATACCTTCAATTTCCAGTGGATCAATCCCTCGATTTTCACACAATTTTTTAACAGCTTCTGCAGCCATATCCGAAGTAGCTTTGCCTGGTTCCAGAATGTGACGTTCGCGGATCCCTGTCCGGGTGCGAATCCATTCATCGCTGGTATCCACCATTTTTTCCAGGTCAAAATTAGTCAGGATTTTCTCAGGTACATAGTGTGCTACCGCACTAATATAAGCTTTAGGCATTGCTCAACTCCTTTTCCCTCAACTTCTCTGCAATTCTTTTATTAACCTGATGTGTACTCATTTCATGAGCTACTTTTAAGGCATTTTTAATGGCCCGGGAAGAAGAACTACCATGGCAGATCACAGAAATGCCATCCACTCCAAGCAGTGGTACTCCGCCATACTCCTCATAATCATAGCTACGCTTCAATTCACTAAAGGCAGGCTTAACAAGGAAAGCACCCAGATTGGTGAACAGATTGGCTCCAATATTGCGTTTAATTGCTTTAACAATTACCCCCATAACACTCTCAGCCATTTTCAGCAAAGCATTTCCAACAAAACCATCACAGACAATAATGTCGGTTTTCCCTTTTAAAATATCACGTCCCTCGACATTGCCATAAAAATTAGGCAAATTCTCTTTGAACAACTGATGAGCAGCCAGAGTTAAGGCATTGCCCTTTTTCTCTTCTTCCCCAATACTCAGCAAACCAATTTTAAGGTTTTTTTGCTGAAAGACTTCACCGACAAAAATATCAGCCATCAAAGCAAACTGCAAAAGATGAATCGGTTTTGAATCAACATTAGCACCTACATCAATCAGGAACACCATGCCTTTTTCACTGGGCAAAAACGAACCAATGGCCGGTCGCTTAACACCATGGATTCGCTTTAGAGTCAGTAAAGAGCCAGCCATTTGGGCACCGGTATGTCCTGCACTTACAAAGGCATCGGCTTCGCCACTGGCATGTAATTTAAGACCGACGACCATGGAAGAATTGGTTTTCTTCTTAAAGGCCTCGGTGGGGGATTCGTTCATGCCAATATTTTCAGGAGCATGAACAATAATAAAGCGTTCATGGTATTTTTCAGGAATATGTTTTAATCGATCTTTGATTAAATCCTGATCACCCACCAGGACAACCTGGTCTTCTTCGGGAGCTTCCTTTAAATACAAATAAGCCCCATAAACAGTTGCACGGGGCCCATGATCACCTCCCATAACATCCAGGGCGATGCGCATTATCCGGTCCTTAACAAGAAACGATTAAACCGACTTAGGAATAAAAACGTTTTTTCCCCGGTAATACCCGCAATTTGGGCAGGCACGATGGGGTAACTTTTTCTCACCGCAATGATCGCAAGTCACCAGAGAACCAGATTTTAAGCTGGACATCCATTGTGCTCTGCGTTTATCTCTTAAATTGCGTGATACTTTCCGTTTTGGATTTGCCATTTTTTTCCTTCTCCTACTTTAATAACTTTCTCAGTTCTTCCCAACGTGGATCAATCGGCTTTTCTCCACAACGACAAGCTTCATGATTTAAATGTGCGCCACAATTTGGGCAAATACCTTTACAATCTTCTTTACACAACATCTTCTGTGGATGATTAAGCAACATCATCTCCGAAATGACCGGGTCGATATCTATCTCAATGGCATCCGCTTCAATACGAATAATGTCTTCATCCAACAATTCACCAGCACCCTGATGATACTGCTGCTCAATATCTGCTGAAAATTTTACATCAAACTCATCCAGACAGCGATCACAAACATAATGAGCCCTGGTGTTCAGATCGATATGTACGCGAAATTCTTTCTTGATTTTTTCCACATACACATGAACACTGGCCTGGTTTGGATAATACTCCCGAATTAAGGGAGAAATAAACTCCAAACTAATTTCTTCATCCACCTCAATGGGGTGAATGTCC
>CAYNLJ010000092.1:0-7476 GCA_964398005.1 uncultured Caldithrix sp.
GAACAAGTTCGAGAAAATTGTTCGGCTTCGGATCTTGGTCCCATTCCGGGGGATCTCATCCCATCTATTGAGTAATAGCTGATCATTTTTACTTCATTTCCAGCCTTCATTTAAATTTTTATTGAAATTGTCGATAATTGTAACGAAAATCAAATAAACGATTGTGGGGTAAAATGCGAATTCTGATTGCTGAAGATGTTCAATTGATGCAAAAATTACTTGCCAAACTCCTGGAACCCTATGGAGAAATCACTTTTGCTAAAGATGGGCGTGAAGCCATGTCTAAATTCCAGGAATCTGTCCACACCAGAAAGTTTTTTGATCTGATTTGCCTCGATATAAATTTACCCGAGATTAATGGTCTCGAAGTATTAAAAAACATTCGGGCCGGGGAAAAGATAAATCATATTCCAGTCAAGGATCGTGCAAAAATTGTGATGGTAAGTTCGACCAACGATGCCGAGGTGGTCGTAAAGGCCATTCATCTGGGGTGTAATGGGTACATCGTTAAACCGTTCAGTAAAGATAAGATTGTCAGTGAATTAAAAAAATTAGGGCTGATCCAGACAGAAGATCAGCCCAAGGCCAATGCCGGTTAAGGCGTCAAACCAGTATGACATTCCGTACACAGTAATTCTTTCCAATCTTCCCCAATATCTTCAGGATGACGAAATTCAAGTGACTGCCCTAAAGTTGCCGTTTCAAAATTGTCTTCGGTGCCCTGTGCATTGATCAGGTGGCACTGTTCACAATTTTTCGAGATCACCTGTCCATCTTCACTGGCATGTTGATCATTATGGCATCTGAAACAGCCATTATATTCGAGATGGCCAATATTGTTCGGATAATGGGACCAGTTTACTCGCATTTCAGGAAAAATGTTTCTGGAAAAATATTTTTGGATTCCCTGCACTGCCTGTCGAACCAATGCAGAATCGGAATCATAATTTTCCTGATAGTACGTGGTGATTGCACTATCAATGAAGGCAAAAGCGGTCTGTGTATCCGCCAAATCCTTCGCCTGATCGCAGACTTCAACAGCCTGTGCTTTAATTTCCGGTAATTGCACAGGAATATCACCTGCAGCCAGAGCTTCATTTATGAATAAGGTTGGAGGATTATACTGATGTGATGGCCGGTTATGGCAATCCATACAGTCCATCGTCCGGATTTCGTAATCGTTGATATCTCCTTCAATTGGATTGTCGGGATCCTGGTAAACCACTGTTTCACCGGTCTTCAGGTTACGGTAGCGCACCCAGGGGATTGACTGACGGGCACTGTCCAGGGCTATATATTCAACCCGCACTTCAGGATTAATATGCCAGTGAATACCTTCCTGCAAACCTAAAGCGGAGTGTTCCGGCCCGATTTTCATGGTCAGAGTGATGGTCCACTTTGTATTCTCTTCATCGGGCAAATAATGGTATTCGGTGCGTAATTTATGTTCGTAAAATTTTTCCGGCCAATGGCATCTTTCACAGGTTTCACGTGCCGGACGTAAGTTGTGAATAGGTGTGGGAATGGGCTGCGGATATTTATTAAAGGTTACGGAATAAACCTGATACATACCGGAAAGTTTGGACCGAATGTACCAGTCAGCGCCTTCTCCAACATGGCATTCAACACAGGCGACACGAGCGTGAGGCGAATGCTGATAAGCAGTGTATTCGGGATGCATCACACTGTGACACAATTCGCCACAAAAAGCAACAGATTCTGTCATGGTGAAAGCTTCATAGCTTCCAACAGCTGTCAAAAGAATGAAGATCGCGGTTCCCCAGACAAAAATCATTAAAGCATTGCGATGGGGTCTTCTATTTAAGTCAATGATCGGCCATGTTCTTGCGACTTCATATTTTTTTTTGTGCGAAATAATCATGCCGACAGGAATTAAAATCAATCCTAAAACCAGTAAGCTAGGCAACAGGATAAAAGTGATAAGACCTAAATAGGTACCACCTGTTTTGGTTAACCAGGAAACGATCAGTAAAAAGATTATGAGGAACAGAGCAACAAAAGCAATCATCGCTCCGGTCAATGAGACCCAGTTCTTGGCTGATTGTGGAACTTCTAACTTCACCGTTAATCCCCCATTGTTATTAAACTGTTTTTATTTAACGTCCGATTTTAAAAAAAAGTACGATAGGCCTCAAATAAAAATTATTCAAATTATTCGACTTTTACGTCTAATTCACGACTAATTGGTCGAAAATGTTGGCTGATTATTTGTATTTTACCTATATGGCATGTAATTTGTATGTTCAAATAACGCATAACAAAGTAAGTTCCAAATAATGTTTAACTCGGAAGAGACATGAATAAAATCATAATCATTTTTCTATTTTTGCAGGTCAGCAGCCTGTTTTCTCAAACGAGTATTGCATCGCAGTTTTCAGCATATTACACCGACAATCTTTACCGTTCTCCCCAGAAAACAACAGATTGGCTTTCGAACATAGCCATCACTCTGGCTTATGATCATTCCAAACTACCAATCAGTTTCAGTTTTGTACCGGAATACAACTGGTACAAAGAACATGCTTCACAAAATTTTGCTTCCATGAGTGCCCTTCTGGAATATTACCCTTTCCTGGATAACACAGAAACCTGGCAATTTTACGGTGCCGTAGACTGGTCAACCCGGTTGAACAGACAAGATTATGAATTTTACAACTACCAGCAACTTCGTGTAAATCTGGCACTTTATCGGAATGGCGACTTTGCATTGAATCAATGGACATACCAGCTTCAGTGGCGCAAATTCAATCAATTTGATGCTCTTTCCAATATTACCAACTATTTAAACTGGCAATTTAACAAAGCTTTACCCACCAGAACCACATTAATTAGCAATATTGGTCTGGCTTCCCGTATTTACGACAGTCAAATTCGTTACATTGTGCTGAGTGACACCTTGGATTGGAGAAACTGGCAAGGTCGAGGCCACTTTCAACGACCTCCCAGAATTATTACCCGCACCATTCCGGTAAATTCAAAACCAGTCAATTTAAACCAACTGCAACTATCCATTCGTTTGGCTCAAAATATTTTGCCTGACCTTGGAATTTATCTTCAATACCGGAAAAGCTTTGATTTAGCCTCTTCCGGGCTGTTTCAAAATTACAGTTCTTATTTAGGTGATGATGAATTATTTGATGATCCATTGAGTTATTTAAACAATGAATGGGCTTCTCAAATCACCTGGCTTATGCCCGGTCTGTGGAAATTACAGTTTCATTCCAGTTTTAATCGCAAAAGTTACCTTAAAGAAAAGGCTTTCATTTCAGAGGATGATCCTTCCGGTTCCGGGGGGTTAAGAAAAGACACAAAAACGGATTTTTCTTTAAATCTTAACAAAAACTTTACCATAAAAGAAAAATGGACTCTAAGCCTGGACGGACAGATTTATTACGTACGAAACCAGTCCAACAGTTACTGGTTTGATTACAACAATCTGATTTTAGGTTTGAATTTTAATTTCGTTTTTTAACAAGGAGCAAGCAATGAGCGACTTTACCATATTACTGATTGATGATGAACCGGCTCAATTAATTTCATTAAAAACATTTCTGAAACGCAGAAATTTTACGGTTTTCACCGCAGAATCCGGGACAAAAGGGTTAAAAATTTTGCAGAATAATCCCATCGATCTGGTACTGACCGATTACCGCATGCCGGACATTTCCGGTCTGGAAGTGGTAAAACAGGTGCAGCAAATCAATCCGGAAATTCCCGTGGTAGTTATAACCGCCTTCAGCCAAATTGAAGAAGCGGTTCAGGTAATGAAAGAGGGTGCTTTTGATTACCTGTCCAAACCCATCGATCTGGACGCTTTGGAAGTTTTAATTAAAAAAGCCCGCGAGCGGCAATACCTGATTTCTGAGAACAAAATTTTGAAAGAACAACTAAAGGAAAAATATCGCTTTGATGCGATTATTTCACAAAGCGGTGCCATGGAAACGGTCTTAAACACGGCCGGACGCGTGGCTCGCAGCAAGGCCACTGTGCTGATCAGGGGTGAAAGTGGTACGGGTAAGGAATTAATTGCCCGGGCCATCCACTACGCCAGTGACCGTTCTTCCAAACCATTGGTCATTGTTAATTGTGCCGCCCTGTCACCCAGCTTGTTGGAAAGCGAACTTTTTGGGCATGAAAAAGGTGCATTTACCGGCGCCATCAGTCAGCGCATTGGGCGATTTGAACAGGCTGATGGGGGCACTTTGTTCATAGACGAAGTGGGTGATTTGCCTTTGCAAACCCAGGTTAAACTTTTACGCGCCCTGCAGTTTGGCGAATTTGAGCGCGTTGGCGGAAATCAGACCATTAAGGTAGACGTCCGCGTCATTGCCGCTACCAATCGCAACCTGGAAGAACTGATTCAAAAAGGTGAATTCCGTGAAGATCTTTACTATCGCCTGAACGTGGTTACGATTCACATTCCTCCTCTGCGCGAAAGGAAAGCGGATATTCCGGTATTGATTCGTCATTTTATTGAAAAATACGCCGGGGAAAATCAAAAATCGATTAGCGGTATTTCCAAAGAAGCCCAGGACTATTTAATGCGCTACCACTTCCCCGGAAACGTCAGAGAACTGGAGAATATCATTGAACGAGCCGTGGTTTTAGCTCGCAATTCTTTAATTACTATTGATGACTTACCACAAGGTTTGGAAATACAGAATGAACAGTCAATCTTTAATCCCAAAGACTTTTCCCACAGTTATGAAGAAAAGATGACTGCTTTCGAGCGCACAATGATTGAAGAAGCATTAAAGCAAAAACGGGGTAATCAATCCCAGGCAGCAAAACTGTTAGGTATTTCGGAACGTCATTTACGTTCCCGCATGCAAAGATTGAATATTGTGAACACCATGCGCAACAGTTAGCAAACATATTGTCCTACACAGAGAAAAAGCGTCCCTTCCCTTTTGATGGAAGGGACATCAACATAGAGCAACTATTTTAAATAAGGTTTCAGACTTTTCACCAGATGTTTAAATTGCTTTTCATCCAAAGCCTGCGGACCATCGCTTAAAGCAGTAGATGGATTAAAATGCACTTCAACCATCAGGCCATCGGCTCCGGCAGCAGCGGCAGCTAAAGATAAAGGTTCTACTAATTTGCTTACACCACAAGCATGACTCGGGTCGGCAATAACCGGCAAATGAGTCAGCTCTTTCAGCAAAGGAATGGCGCTGATATCCAATGTGTTTCTGGTGGCCGTTTCAAAGGTTCGAATTCCACGTTCACATAAGATCACATTGGGATTTCCCTGAGCCAGAATGTACTCTGCTGAAAGCAGGAATTCCTTAACCGTGGCCATCATACCGCGTTTTAAAAGGACAGGCTTGTTTAGTTTACCTACTTCCCGCAGCAACACAAAATTTTGCATGTTTCGCGCGCCGATTTGCAATACGTCAACATATTGGGCAACCAATTCCACTGTCTCCACTGAAAGCACTTCGCTAACGGTAGGCATGTTAAAAAGTTCGCCGGCTTCTTTTAAAAGTTTTAAGCCTTCTTCCCCCAACCCCTGGAAACTGTAAGGACTGGTTCTGGGTTTAAAGGCTCCGCCGCGTAACAAATGGGCTCCGTGTTCATGAACAATTTTTGCACTTTCAATCATTTGATGACGACCTTCCACACTGCAGGGCCCGGCAATAATTACAAAGTGGCCATCACCGATTTTATGAGACCCAATTTCAATGATAGTCGGTTCCGGTTTGTACTCGCGGCTGTACAAGGGTCCGGTAACTTTGGCCTTTTTCACTTTGCGTTTTTGGGGTTCAAATTCACTGGCTTCAAACTTGGGGTAAGAACCACAAATGTAGAGAAAACCGGTTAATTTTTTTATTTCTTCCAGAGCAGCCGCTACATTTTCATCATTGGCATGACCGTCGATATCTACAAAAAAGTGGTATTTCCAGGGTTCGGTTTTGTGTGGTCTGGAGGAAAGCTGGGTCATGTTGACCTTGTATTTTTCGAACACACCCAAACATTGATAAAGCATGCCGGGCTGATCCAACGTGTCAAAGACGATCGTTGATTTGCAGGGCATGTAGGCTTCTTTTTCTATTTGTAATGGTTCGGCGGAGAGCAAGACAAATCGCGTCTGGTTGTGCGGGTAGTCTTCAATATTCTCCTGTAAAATATTCAGTCCGTAGATTTTCGCCGACTCCGCGCTGGCAATGGCCGCTGTGTCGGTCAGATTCTTTTCGGCAATCATCTTAACACTGCCGGCCGTGTCATAAGTGGGCAGTACATCGCAATTATTAAATTTCCGCAGGAAAACTTCACACTGGGCAATGGCTGCCGGATGCGAATAGATGGTTTTAATACTTTTTAAAGCAGCCTGGGGATGCGCAATCAGCGAATGGTGGATGGGAATGACCACTTCGCGCACAATGGTCAGTTTATTTTCCAACAGTAAATCATAGGTATGAATAATGTTACCCATAATGGAGTTTTCAATGGGCAACAGCCCAAAATCGATTTTATTTTTTTTCAGCGCATCGACCACCTCATACGAAGTCCGAAAAGGTACCTTTTCGATTTCCTGCCCTTCGTAAAGCACATCGACCGCTTTATCACTGTAGGCGCCTTTTTCTCCCTGATAGCCAATTTTAATGCTGGTATTGCTCACTATTACCTCCCATTTAAAATTAAAGAGCAGAAGATAATAAAAAACCCCGCTTTTGCCAAACGGGGTTTTGCAAGATAATTAATTTTCCAGTAAAAAAATCAGGCTACACCAGTTACTTCCTGTTCCTCATATTCAGCTTCCATTTCATCCAGAGCTTCTTTCAGAGCCGGTTCCAGTTCGAGATCATCGAGCCAGGTAGCTGATTCATCAAACTTAGCATAAAAGGGCTTATTGATCAGCTGCGGATTGCGACACTGAATGAACTTTAACAGGAATCGCTTGGTTTCACCCTGCCCCACAACGCCGTCGATGAGTACTTTGCCCGGCCAGGCAGACATTGAAGGACCACGCACCGTTTTAGCCAGCCCCGACACCTGGGAATAGGCATCTGTAAAAATTTGGTAAGCTCTGGCCAATGGTACGGAAAAGTAGTGCTGAGCGCCGGTATCTCTTTCAATAAACATGTAATAAGGAATCATTCCTAAACGTACCTGCATTTTCCACATATCACGCCAAACTTCAGCATCATCGTTAATCCCTTTAATTAAAGGCGCCTGGGTTCTGATTTGCACACCAGCACTTAAGAGACGCCGAATGGCCAGTTGCACCGTATCCGTTGTGAGTTCTTTCCAATGACTAACATGAGCCATCAGCGCAATGTTTTTACCCTGGTTAATCATTTTTTCAAAGAATTTAAGCAAAGCGTCGCCTTCTTCACCTAAAAAGCGTTGAGGATGGTAAGCCAGGGCCTTAGTTCCAATACGAATGCTTTGTACATGATTTAGTTCAGGCTGAAGTAATACATTAAAATAATCAAACAATGTTTGATT
>CAYNLJ010000093.1:0-7433 GCA_964398005.1 uncultured Caldithrix sp.
TACGGCAATTGGCCGAGGCCATTAAAAACCGATATGACAAATTACATGTGCTGATCAATAATGCGGGTGTTTTTGAAACCACTTTGCGTAAGAGTGCAGATGGCTTTGAAATGACCTTTGCCGTGAATCATCTGGCGCCGTTTTTACTAACCTGTCTATTAATTGACCTTCTACACAGAAGTGCTCCAGCCAGAATTGTCAATGTCAGTTCCATGGCCCACAGTCGTGAACTGGATTTTCAAAACTTGCAGGGAGAAAAGCATTATTCCGGTTACACAGCCTATGCCTATTCCAAATTGGCCAATATTTTGTTTACTTTTAAACTGGCCCGCCTGCTGGATAAAAACAAGATTACGGCCAACTGTCTTCACCCGGGAGTCATCAACACCAAGCTGTTACACGCAGGATGGGGATTAGGCGGTGCCTCAACGGAACAGGGGGCCCGCATTTTGACCTACCTGGCCAGTTCACCGGAAGTGGTAGGCGTTACCGGAAAATATTTTTATGAGATGCAGGGACCAACCAATCCCGCTGCGATTGCTTATGATGAAGAAGTTCAGGATCGCCTGTGGCAATTAAGCGAACAATGGACAGGTTGTAAATTCGGGCAAGAATTTATTAAATACTGATTTAAACGAATTCCAGAACAGATTTAAATTCTGTTACACTCGAATCACTTGAATTCTTAATCTAACAACCTGCTTTTAAAAATCAGGGCATACCGTTAATCCCAGGAGTCAAAATAAAAATAAATCATCAAACCAGCGGTCTCTTCTAATCCAGGGCATCCCGATGCTGGTCAAACCATTCGACCGTTTTCTTCAGGCCATCTTTTACGCGCACTTTAACTTCGTAACCCAATAATTTTTGAGCGGCGCTGATGTCGGCCAGGGAGTGTTTGATGTCGCCGGGACGTGGATCGCCATGGATCGGTTCAACCGTTGCCCCGGTAAGTTGCCTCAGTTCCTCGGCCAATTCGTTTAAGGTGATGCGTTCACCACAGGCAATATTGAACACATGACCGGGAGCATCCGGCGCCTTACAGGCCTTTAAATTGGCATCGATGACGTTTTCAATGTAGGTAAAATCGCGGCTTTGGCTGCCGTCTCCGTAAATAGTGGGAGATTGATTTTTAAAATAGGCTTTGATGAATTTGGGAATGACGGCGGAATAGTAAGAATTGGGGTCCTGTCGTGGGCCGAAAATGTTGAAATAACGCAAAGCGACCGTTTCCAGGCCGTAGACTTTGTAAAACACTGAACAGTATTGTTCGGCCGCCAGTTTATTGACAGCGTAAGGGGAAAGTGGATTGGGTTTCATGGTTTCCACTTTTGGCAGTGTAGGCGTGTCTCCGTAAGCCGATGAAGAAGCGGCGTAAACCACACGTTTTACTTTATTTTCTTTTGCCGCGTACAGCACATTTAAAGTTCCGTTCAAATTGACATCATTGCTTTCCAGCGGCGTTTGGATGGAACGAGGCACGGAAGGCAAGGCCGCCTGGTGCAAAATGTAATCCACCCCGCGGGTTACTTCCAGTAAGGTGTTGAGATAGCGTACGTCGCCGTTGATGACTTCCACTTTATCCAAAAGATGTTTAATGTTTTCCGGACGGCCTGTTGAAAAATTATCCAGAATTTTTACAGTGGCGCCCTGATTTACCAGTGCTTCGGCCAGGTTAGAACCGATGAATCCGGCACCACCAGTAATTAAATAAACTTCACCCATTTAATTTATCCTCCTTGAGCTTTCACTCAGCCTGATTATTTCTAAATCCAATTTATTTTTTATCGGGGAAAAAACTAAAAACTGTAATTTGTTTGAAAAAATCCATGTTCCTCTAACTTGTTATTCGACGGAAAGCAGCGTAGACACATGTAAGCCTAACCATCGAAGTTCACCGTTCATCTAAGAAATGATGAGTTTTGAATGTTGAATTTTGAATGATCTTGGATCGGGCCACAACTCAATCAACAGTCTTTTCAAATAATCATTGGGTGGCTAACGAATAATTTCACCCTTCTAACTTCAGACTTCAAACTTCTTTTTTCTGGTTGTCTCTTAGTCGACAGCAAACAGCGATTTTTCCACCAGTTCCACAAGAATATGGCCGATGGTGATGTGAGCTTCCTGAATGTGCTGCACACTAACCGAAGGCACGACGATGGGTAAATCCACCAATTCTTTACATTTTCCCCCGTCATTACCCAACAAGCCGATGGTCTTCATTTTTTTGCTTTGCGCTAGCCGAATGGCTTCGATGACATTCTTTGAGTTGCCGCTGGTGGTGATGCCGATCAGGATGTCTCCTGCCTGACCTAAGGCTTCTACCTGTCGGGCAAAAATCTGATCAAAGCCAAGGTCGTTGCTGCCCGCAGTTAGAATCGAACTGTCGGTTGTTAAGGCAATAGCAGCCAGTCCGGGTCGCACCAGTTCATGGCTTAGGCGAATGACAAACTCGGCGGCAATATGTTGCGCATCGGCAGCGCTGCCGCCGTTGCCACAGATTAATAATTTACCACCACTCTTTAAACTCTGGCTGATCCACTGTACGGCTTGTTCAATGGATTCCGTACAATGGTTAATAACCAGTTTTTTGACCTGGATACTCTCTTCAAAATGATTTATTATCTGTGGTTTTAAATCCATGGATTATCCTTTTTGATGAATGGCCGCAGCAAATTCCTGTGCCAGATGATGGTTGCCGGAATTTTCAAGAATGTTGCCGGTGACAATGAAAGAAGCGCCGGCTGCTACTTTTTGTGCAGCCTCATCCGGCGTCCGAATGCCGCCTCCCACAATCAGGGGTACCTGAACATGTTGTTGAACGGCGGAAATAATTTCTGCAGGTACTGAATGTTGAGCTCCACTGCCACCTTCCAGATAGATAAATTTAAAGCCGAAATATTCGGCGGTTAGGGCATGAGCCACGGTGATTTCAGGCTTCTTACGTGGTAAGGGGCGTGTTCCACTCATGAACTCGGCAGAGGTGACCTCACCGGATTCGATTAAAAGATAAGCGGTTGAAATGGGTTCCAATTGCATCTGGTGAATAAGAGGTGCAGCCAGAACCTGACTGCCAACCAAATGATCAGGATTGCGTCCGCTTAAAAGAGACAAAAATAAAATAGCATCGGCATGGCGCGAAACCTGATGAACCCCACCAGGAAAAATGATCACCGGTAAATCCTGAGAGTATTTCTTGAATTGTTCAATAAATGCATCGAAATGAGGCGTTAATAACAGGCTGCCACCAACCAAGAAGGCATCGACACCAGCCTGGATTCCATTTTCAATGGTTTCCGGCAGTGCTTCGGAACTGACTTTATCGGGGTCAATCAATATTAGATAACCGGCGCCTTTTTGATGTTTAATTTCCAGTAATTTTTGATAAACGGTCATCGTTTTCCTGTTGGAAAGATTTGGTTACAAATATTTTATTAATTAAAAAACAGATTGAAAATACTAAATCACCCTTTTAAAATCAAGCTAATCGGTATTCAAATGAAACTCTGGAGTGATTTTTATTGTTAATCAAATGATTTGTTTTTAAATTAGATTAGGTTAGGAACAAAGCCTAAAATCATCAAAACAGGCGGGAAATATCATGGGGGAAGAAAAAGTCATCAGGAGACCTGCGGTTGCCGGCATGTTTTATTCCGGGAATCGGGCTACTTTGGAACGTGAAGTAGCTGTTTTCTTAGAAAATTCAATGCCGGAACGAGGGGTCAGTCATATCCATGGCATTGTTGTTCCACATGCCGGATACATGTATTCGGGTGGTGTTGCCGCCCGGGCATACAGGCAGGTAATGGAATTTGACTACGATGTAGTGGTGGTTATTTCGCCAAGTCATCATGTTTATTTTGACAAGGTTTCTGTTTTCGATGGGGATTATTATGAAACCCCACTCGGTTTAATCCCGGTGGATAGAGAACTTTGCCGACAACTTGCTGAACAGAATGATCGGGTAGTGTTATCGGCTATCGGACATGAAGGAGAAGAACACGCGCTTGAAGTGCAACTACCTTTTTTGCAGCATGTTTTTGACAATTTTACTCTGATTCCAGTCATTATGGGGGAACAAAGCCGACCCAATATTGTGGCATTGGCCAATGCCTTAGGTAAAGTGCTAAAAGGCAAAAAAGCCTTGATCGTTGCCAGTTCCGATCTTTCGCATTACCATTCATATAATGAAGCTATGCGCCTGGATTCGGTAGTCATTTCGCACATCAATAGTTTTACGGAGGACAATCTTTACGAAGATCTGGAAGCCGGCCTCTGTGAGATGTGCGGTGGAGGACCGGTTGTTGCCATGATGAAGGCCTGTCGCCAACTGGGAGCGACTAAATCAAAAGTTGTGCTCTACCGTAATTCGGGAGATGTTACGGGTGATCGTAGCCAGGTGGTTGGCTACATGGCAGCTATTGTCTATCGTTAAGCGAAATAAAACTTAGCATTGTAGAAATGGTTGCATCGGTCTGAAGAATTTAAAACAGCATGGAAATGAGAATTCCTGTTACCTTAAAAATCAACAATTCAACCATTCAACCATTTAACTATTAAACCATTAAACCAATTAAAACCATTATTCGCGGAGGTTCTATGAAACGCGGTTGTCTGATCAGTTTACTTGTTGGGATAGGTGTGGCGCTAGTGCTTGTCCTTTCCCTGTATGTCACAGTAAAAAACTATTACAATACGTTTGTTACGCTGGAAGAGAGCGTCAATCAGGCCTGGGCTCAGGTTGAAAATGTCTACCAACGTCGGGCCGATTTGATTCCCAATCTGGTAGAAGTGGTCAAAGGCTATGCCAGCCATGAACGTGAAACATTACAGGCGGTGGTCGAAGCCCGTTCCAAAGTGGGCGGACAAATTAATGTTGGTCCGGAAGTCTTAAACAATCCGGAGGCTTTTGCCCGTTTCCAGCAGGCACAGGATGGCTTGTCTTCGGCCTTGCAGCGCTTAATGGTGGTCGTAGAACGCTACCCTGATCTGAAGGCGGATCAACGATTTGCCGATTTACAGGCCCAGTTGGAAGGCACAGAAAACCGTATTGCCGTGGAACGGCGCCGTTTCAATCAGGCGGTGCAGGCTTACAATACGGCCATCCGTAAATTCCCGGCCAATATCATTGCCGGTATGTTTGGTTTCCAGCAGAAGGTTTATTTTAAAGCACAGGCCGGAGCGGAAAACGTACCTAAAGTCAAATTTTAACGGAAAATAAAAATGAAAAAAATAATCTCCATTTTACTTTTTAGCTTCTTACTATTTGCAGGACTCCGGGCACAGGAATTGCCTGAACGTCCTTCGTCCTGGGTGAATGATTACGCCGGAGTCTTGAGTTCAAGTCAGGAAGCGCAGTTGAATGAACTGTTGAATGGCCTGGAAAAGCGCAGCTCAAACCAGATTTTTGTAGCTATTTTTAAAAGGATTCCTGAAGGTTACTATCTGGAGGATTTCACAGTAAAACTCTTTGAAAAATGGCGTCCCGGCTTACCGGACAAAAACAATGGCCTGTTAATCACCATTTTTACTGAAGACCATAAAGCACGCATTGAAGTAGGCTACGGATTAGAAGACGTCATTACTGATGCTCAGGCGCGTCAGGTTTTGTACAACAATATGATTCCTCATTTCAAAAAAGGGGATTACTATGGTGGACTGCTGGCCGGCCTGCAGGTGCTGGTACCGGCTGCTGAGGGTAAATATCAGATCCCGATAAAAACGAAGAAAAAGAAGAAAAACCGGGATGGTTTGAGCAATTTAATTATCGCTTTCATTATTTTCACTTTCATTAGTCGAATGCTGTTCAGGCGGCGTGGGGTTACCATTGGATCACGTCGCTCCGGCAGCTGGTTTGGCCCTTTTTTCTGGGGCGGATTTGGCGGAGGTAGCAGTGGCGGTGGCTTTGGCGGCTTTTCCGGAGGCGGTGGCAGCTTTGGAGGAGGATTCGGCGGATTGTCCGGCGGTGGTGGGGCCAGCGGCAGCTGGTGATTTATTCTAAAAGACCACCGGCTCAAATTATTAACGTTTCTTTTAGTAAAAACGAATTTTGTTTAAAATGATGAATTTTGAGTGTTGAATTTTGAATGAAATTGAATTCGGATTTGTGTTAAATTTTGAGTTCCATTTCAACATTTGGCATTGCCATAGTTAAGATCTGAAATTTCAGAGATCGACGATTAATATTTTGAAGCAATATTCTAAGCACCAGAATTCTGATAAATTAAAGTAAAAATTAATGAGGTAAAAATGGATCCGGCAAAATTTTTAAGCAAAGAAGAACAACAGCAAATTGTTCAGGCCATTCAGGAAGCAGAAAAAGAAACCAGTGGCGAAATTCGCCTGCACATCGAAGCAAAGTGTAAAGGCGATCCACTGGATAGAGCTAAAGAAGTTTTTGCAAAATTAAAAATGCACCAGACGGCCTTGCGCAATGGCGTCATTGTTTACCTGGCTGTGCAGGACCGAAAATTTGCCATCTGGGGCGATAAAGGCATTAATGAAAAAGTCGGTGACAATTTCTGGCAGGATGTAAAAGACACCATGGCCGAACATTTCCGGAAAAATCAGTTTGCTCAGGGATTGATCGAGGGCATTACCATGATTGGTGAAAAATTAAAGGCCTTTTTTCCTTACCAAAAAGACGATGTTAACGAATTGCCGGATGACATTTCATTTGGAGGGGATCAATGAAAAGAACATCTCTGATTACGCTGTCCACGATTTTGTTGATTTTGTCTCTCTGGCAATGCAAAAATCAGGAGACAAAAGACGACGATTCCTGGCTGGGTACTTATCAGGCTACGCGTTTATATGTAGCAGATACAGCTGCCGGCTTTGTCGGGGATATCGTTCAGCTTGGAGGTGCCTTTGAGTTGCAGTTGAAACAAGACGAAACGTTCAGTTCTACCCTGTTTTTACCTGAGTCATTGGCTCAGGCTGCTTTGGCTGAAGAGGGTGGTGAGTTGCCTCCGGGCGACTTAACCATTGAAGTAGATGGCAATTTTCAATTGCAGGGTCAAAAACTGAGTTTTTCTCACGAAGAAGATTTCTTTTTACGCGATCTGGACAACTGGAAATTAAGCGGCAATAAAATTAGTTGTCAGGATACAATTGGGGGGCCTATGATGACCGACCTGGGTGTCATTCTGGTTTTACCCTACACGATTTATGATATTGAAATGATTAAACAAGAATAGAAGGGTTTTGAGTGCCTGTTTACGAATATATTGGTTACGTGGGTTCCTTTTTAGTAGCCGTTTCGTTAATGATGAAAAATATCTATCTTTTACGGCGCCTCAATTTTGTCGGAGCGGCCACGTTTGCCTTTTACGGCTATCTGGTACACGCCTACCCGGTTGTGTTGCTTAACGGTTTTATTGCTCTGGTTGATCTTTATTACCTCTGGCAGATGAACAGAGCGGAAGAGG
>CAYNLJ010000094.1:0-7398 GCA_964398005.1 uncultured Caldithrix sp.
AATTAAGTGAAATTGATAGCGAACAAATTTTGATTTAAACTAATTTATGATTAACTTTAGGTCTTTAAAAAAAACAGGAAGTTAAGGAAGTCTTATGCAGTTATTAAGCCAATTATTGAGTTATTTACTGCCCGTTTTGTACCTTGCTGTGCTGTTTGTCTATTATCAAATTTACTTCAAGAATGAACGTAAATTTGAAGATAAGACCAAGATCATCTTATTGGCATTATTAATAGTTCATGGTATTGAGATTGTTTTAAGGCAGCTTTTTTTGAAAGCCATGCCACTTTCGTCGGCCTTTGATGCACTTTCATTTTTAGGTTTTTCGATCCTGTTGGTATATTTTATTATCGAAAACACTTTTGAAAATCGTGCTTCGGGCTTTTTTATTCTTTTGGTGGCTTTTTTTCCGGTTGTTGTTTCGGCCTTTCAACATGACTGGCATGCCGAAAGCAACCCGTTGTTAAGCAGCCCAACCTTTACCATCCACGCTTCGTTGAACATCATTGGCTACACCGCCCTGGCCATCAGTGCCATTTACGCGCTGCTTTATTTGATACAATATCGCAATATTAAGAAAAAGCGGTTCAATAAAATTTTTGATCAACTACCGCCTCTTACCTATTTGGAAAATATGAGCAAAAGGTCTGTGCTGATCGGCATTATTTTGATGGGCGTGGGTATCTTTTTGGGGCACTTGCAAACACAGAAGGTGTTTGGCCAGTTTTTTTATTCTGATCCCAAGGTTATTATTACGGATTTAATCTGGCTGGCTTATTTAGTCGTTTATCTGGCCGCCAAATTTAAAAACTGGTCGGCCCGCATTATGGCCTATTTGTCCATTGGCGGATTCGTCATTTTAATGGTTGGTATGGCCATTGTTCTAACATTAGGACGTTCGTTTCATGAATTTTATTAAAATCGAAAGCAAGCATGAATACACATATACCGTTAAGTTTAATCGGCATTTCACACAAAACAGCTCCGGTTGAAATACGCGAGGCATTAGCCTTTTCCAAAGATGAACAGCAAGCATTAATTCGTTTACTGCCGGATAAATTTCATCTGGGTGGCACCATTGTTCTTTCTACCTGCAACCGTACCGAGTTATATTTAAGCGGGGATATGGAAGAGGATCGCTTGCTGGAACTCAGGCAGTATCTTAATGAATTCAAGCAGTGCGATTATTTTACCAGCGATCAGTTCCTCTATTCGTTAAGGGGCAAAGAAGCTGTTTTCCATTTCTTTCAGGTGATTTCAGGATTGGATTCTCAGATTTTAGGTGAACCACAAATCACCGGCCAGGTTAAGGATGCTTACCAGTTGGCCTATGAAATGAACGGCACGGACGCCCTGCTTAACAAACTGGTTAATTATGGGTTACAGGCTGAAAAGAAGGTGCGCACCGAGACCTTTTTATCTGACGGGGCCGTTTCGGTCAGTTATGCGGGCGTAGAGCTGGCACGTAAAATCTTTACCAATTTAAATGACAAAGTAGCCCTGTTGGTTGGCGCAGGGGAAACAGCTGAGTTAGCCGCTCAGCACTTCATGGAAAAAGGGGTAGGTAAAATTCTGATTGCCAATCGGACTTATCAAAAAGCCCAGGAATTGGCCCAAAAATTTGCCGGGGAGGCTTTTTCTCTAAACGAATTAGCCAACATTATCCATCAGGTGGACATTGTTATTTCCGCTACCTCAAGTACAGATTATGTTTTGACCAGAGAAATGGTTGAACCTTACCATAAAAAACGTTCCAATCGACCACTGTTTTTAATTGATCTGGCCATTCCACGCGATATTGACCCCGAACTGGATGAATTGGATGCTGTTTATTTGTACAATTTAGACGACCTGAACGAGGTGGTACAAAGCAACCTGATGAAACGTCAGAAGGAAATCCCTAAAGCGGAAAAAATCATTTTAAACTATGTACATGAATTCGTTGAATGGTTATCAACACATGCCTCATCCCAGATCATTAATCATTTGAGAACCTATTTTGAAAGGTTAAGAAAAAATGAACTGCAGCGGTTAAAGTCACGTTTACCGCAACAGGGCTTTGAAAATGTAGAGTATTTAACGGAAAGTATTACCAATAAAATTTTGCATCAGCATATTAAACTGCTGAAAGCCAATCTTAAAAATCCATTGAAATATGAACAATATCTTGAATTTCTGGAATCACTTTATGAGTTTAGAGAAAATGAGTAAAGGAATTTGAATGATCAATAAAATTAGAATCGGTACACGGGGCAGCGCTCTGGCCTTGTGGCAGGCACAACTGGTAGAAAGTGAACTGCAAAAACATTACCCTGGACTGGAACTGGAACGGATTATCATTAAAACACAGGGCGATCGTGATCAGAAATCATCGTTAACCCGAATTGGCGGGCAAGGATTGTTTACAAAAACCATCGAAGATGCCTTGTTAGGAAACAAAATCGATGTAGCGGTACACAGCTTAAAAGATTTGCCATCGACCATGTCTCCGGGACTTTTGCTGGCAGCTGTCCCACAAAGAGGTCCGGTAGAAGATGTGTTGATTACCGGTGATGGGAAAAAACTGACTGAATTGCCATCTGGCGCCAGAGTAGCTACCGGAAGCATTCGTCGCCGTTGCCAGTTGCTTAAAATGCGTCCTGATTTACAAATTGAAGACCTGCGTGGCAATATTGACACACGATTAAGAAAATTACACGATCAAAATCTGGACGGCATCATCATGGCCTTGGCTGCTATCCGTCGTCTGCAAATTTCAGATGCCAGGTACCAGGTTTTCAGCACATCGGAAATGATTCCTGCCATTGGTCAGGGTGCTATTGGAATCCAGATACGTGAAGCGGACCAGGAACTGTTTGAAAAATTGCAGGCTTTAAACCACCGGCCATCCTATCTGGCAACCCTGGCCGAACGCAGTTTGCTAAGAACCTTAGACACCGGTTGTCAGTTTCCGGTTGGAGGCTTTGCTCAGGTAAATGACGATCAGTTGTCTTTGGTTGGCTTTGTGGGCAGTAGTGATGGCAGCCAACTTGTTAAAAATCAAATCTCAGGCCCGGCGGAACAGGCTGAACAATTGGGCGTTGAACTGGCAAAGCAATTACTGGACCAGGGCGCCGAACAAATTTTAATAAAATTTCGAAACGAATATGAGATTAAGAAATAAAAAAATCGTTATTACACGTCAGGCAGAACAATCAACCAATTTAATCCAGTTACTCAGGCAGGAGGGAGCCGAACCTTTATTGTTCCCATCTATTGCCACGGTAGCGGCTACTGAAAACGAGACACAGCAAAGGCAAATTCTGCAAAATTTAGAGCAATTTGACTGGCTTGTCTTCACCAGTGAAAACAGCGTTCGTTTTTTTGTTGAGGCTTTTAAGCAACACAAGGTCGATTTACCGGAAATTAAAATTGCTGCCGTAGGCTCACGGACTTCTGAATCATTGGAAAAATATGGCTATTCCGTTGATCTGATTCCGGATGATTTTTCAGCCCGTGGTTTAATTGATGCCTTTTCCTCCATGGAACTGCGTGGGCTCAATTTCCTAATCCCCGCTTCTAACATCGCCCGTGATGAATTGGCGTCAGGTTTAAAATTGCATGGTGCTAATGTAGAAACGGTGGTTTTCTACAAAACGGTGCCTAATCCTGATTTTAACAAGCAGGAATTTAGATCCCTGCTGCAGAGCAAAAGCATCGATGTGATTACATTTTTCAGTCCCTCCGCCTTCACTTATTTAATTGACATTCTGGGATCAGATGGTCTGAATCTCTTACAGTTAAGTGAAACCCATCTGGCAGCAATTGGCAAAACTACTGCCCGGGCCATTCATGAACAGGGCTTAAAAGTCCATATTTTACCTAAAGTCAGCACGTCAAAAGAATTGGTTAATGCGATTGTAAACTATTACCAAAAGGAAAATTAACATGGATGAAAACTTGTTTTTAAAAGCAGCACATAAAAAAGAGGTAGAAAGAACACCGCTCTGGATAATGCGTCAGGCCGGACGTTACCTGCCGGAATACAGGGCATTGCGCGAAAAGCACGATTTTTTGACGGTTTGCAAAACACCGGAACTGGCTACTGAGGTCACTCTGCAGCCCATCAGACGTTTTGGATTTGATGCTGCCATTCTGTTTTCCGATATTCTGGTCATTCCCGAGGCCATGGGCCAGAATCTGGAATTTCTGGCGGATCATGGACCGAAACTTTCTCCCCCCATCCGTTCGCAAAAAGATATCGAGGCATTAAAGAATGATGGAATTGAAGAAAAGCTGCAATACGTGGCACAAGCAGTTACTCTGATTCGCAGTGAATTAGATGAACAAACGGCGCTGATTGGCTTCAGCGGTTCGCCATTTACCTTAGCTGCGTACATGATTGAAGGAAAGCCCACCCGGCACTTTAAGCACATTAAAGGGATGATGTACAGTGAGCCGCAGCTTTTACACAGCCTGTTAAAAAAATTAACCCGGGCCATTACCGATTACCTTAAAATGCAGATTGAAGCCGGCGCTCAGGCGGTGCAGGTGTTTGATACCTGGGGTAGTATTTTGCCCTTACATTTGTATGATGAATTCTCGGCCAATTATTTGAAGAAAATTGCTGCGGAATTACAACCCCTTGGCCGACCGGTCATTTTGTTCAGCATGGGCGGCCCCGATCATCTGGCACATCTGGCGGGCAGTCAGGCTCAGGTTTTGGGGGTTGACTGGCAGACCGATCTGGAACAGGCCAAAATTGTCATGCATCCGGAATATGCCTTACAGGGTAATCTTGACCCAACGGTTCTTTATGGCAGTAAAGAAATTATTACACGTGAAGTGGAACGTCTGCTGAAGATATTTGGTAAAGACCCCGGACACATCTTTAATTTGGGACATGGAATCCATCCGGATGTACCACTGGAAAATGTGGAACATCTGGTGCAGGAAGTACATCGCATCAGCCGTGAATTAAGAAAATGAAAGCACGGTTTTTGATTTGAGCAAATAAACCAGACAGGATTTAAAAATGAGCAACAAACATCAGATAAATGTGGATATCGAACTCCTTAAAAAATATGATCAACCCGGGCCACGTTACACCAGTTACCCGACGGCCCCCTATTTTCACGAAGGAGTCGATGAACAGGTTTACCGTAAACATATCGAAAAGGACAACCAGCTAAAGCAGAACGAACCGATTTCTCTGTACTTTCATTTACCGTTTTGTGACACGCTCTGTTATTTTTGCGGTTGCAACATGATGGTGACTCATAACCGCCAGAAAATCGAAACCTATATCGAGTACCTGCTAAAAGAGATGGCCATGCTGCGTCCTCTCATTGGGGAAAAACGCAAGGTCATGCAATTGCACTGGGGAGGCGGCACACCAACCTATTTGTCTCCTGACCAGATTCGTCGGCTGGGTAATGCCATCCGGGAATATTTCGATTTCGAAGATCAGGCAGAGGTTAGCGTAGAAATTGATCCGCGTGAACTGACCAGAGATCATATGGCAGCACTTCAGGAAGTGGGCTTTAATCGCTGCAGCATGGGAGTACAGGACTTTAATCCGCAGGTTCAAAAAACCGTCAACCGCATTCAGCCGGAAGACATCACCCGACAAACGGTGGACTGGGCCAGAGAACTGGGGTTTCAAAGTGTGAACATCGATCTGATGTACGGCTTGCCTTTTCAAACGGTGGATATGTTCAGGAAAACATTGGACATCATTTTAGACATTGATCCGGACCGTTTGGCTGTCTTTAATTATGCGCACCTGCCTTCAATGATTAAACATCAACGATTGATTAAGGATGAATGGTTGCCCAAACCGGAGGAAAAACTGCAACTACTCAAGATGAGTATTGAAAAATTGACTTCATCCGGTTACGTGTACATTGGGATGGATCATTTTGCCAAACCGGATGATGAACTGACGCTGGCTATGAATGAAGGTACCCTTTACCGTAACTTTCAGGGCTATTCAACCCATGCAGGGCTCAATCTGTTTGCCATTGGCATTACCAGTATCAGCATGTTAAGCGATCTTTACGTCCAGAATGTTAAAAAGCTTGATCCCTATTACGAACGGTTGGAAAAAGGCCAATTACCCGTCTTTAAGGGTGTTGAGTTAACTGAAGACGACATCCTGCGTCGTGAAGTGATTACCGAACTGATGTGTAATTTTTATCTTGAAAAGAAGAAAATCGAACAAAAATATGATATTGTCTTTGACGACTACTTTGCCAATGCACTGGAAAAACTGATCCCCATGGAACAGGACAATTTAATAGAACTCAAGCCAGACGCATTGAAGGTAACAACCATGGGACGCTTACTGATTCGTAATATTGCCATGCAATTCGACTATTATCTGGCTAAAAAAGAGGGACATAAACCACAGTTCTCACGAACGGTTTAAGAGGATAAATTAAAGTGAAAATAGCTATTTTGCTAGCCAACATGGGTGGACCTGATTCTCTGGAGGCGGTGGAACCTTACCTGGTGGAAATCTTTTCAGATCCGGATATTATTGATATCCCACTTCCGAAATTTTTACGTAATCCTTTGGTTCACTGGCTGGCAAAAAAGCGGGCCCCCAAAAGCCGTCAGATTTACGAAAAGCTCGGCGGTAAAACACCCCTTTTACAAATTACCGAACAGCAGGCCGTAGCCCTGCAACAGGCCTTAAATTCTGATTCAGAAAACCAGTATCAAGTTTTCCCGGCCATGCGTTACTGGCATCCATTTATGGAAGAAGTCTGGCAAAAAATTGTCAAACAGGACTTCGACCAAATTTTAGTACTAAGCATGTACCCTTTTTATTCCAGTACCACCAGTGGTTCCATTTTCAATGAATTGCAGCGTCTGTTAAAAAAGTACAATACTTCACCTACCAGGGTGCAGTTTATTGACCGGTTTGGAAGCCATCCGCTGTTTGTGCAAAGCATGGTTGAAATTCTTAAAGAAAATTTAGAACAGAAAGAAAGCAACGAACCTCAGCACGTTTTGTTCAGTGCGCACAGCATCCCAATGAAACGAATTAATCAGGGTGATCCTTATTTTGAGGAAGTTAAGCAGGCGGTCGATGCTTTGCGTCTTCATTTTTCCGAAGAACAGGTAAAATTCTATCTGTCGTTTCAAAGTAAAATAGGGCCGGTCGAATGGCTTTCTCCATCGACTGAGGATAAAATTGAAGAGCTGGCTCTGCAGGGCATAAAACGGTTGCTGGTTTTCCCTCTGGGATTTGTTGCCGACAACTCTGAAACTGTTTATGAAATCGGAATGCTGTACCGGGATTTGGCTCAGGAAAAGGGCATTGAAGAGTACCGGCGCATTGAAGCGCTGAACGTGCGACCTTCATTCATTGAAGCATTAAAACAGATTGTGCTGGAAAACTTGAATTAATTT
>CAYNLJ010000095.1:0-7372 GCA_964398005.1 uncultured Caldithrix sp.
TCCGATCTCGATCTGGTTTTAAATACATTAAAAGAAATTGCAACGGATCATCCTAAAGTGTTGAAACGTCCTGAACCGGAAGTGATATTCGAAAGCTTCGGCGATTCGGCCTGGAATTTAAATTTGCGTGTCTGGCTGCCGGACCCTCATCAGCACCATCAGATCCGTTCGGAATTGAATTGTGCCATTGTGCGTAAATTCCGTGAAAAGAACATCGAAATCCCCTTTCCACAACAGGATGTTTACGTTAAAGAACTCCCCACCAGACCGGAAGCATAAGATTAAAATAAGTAAATATTTGAAAAAATAAGCGATATTTATTGAATATCACAGACACGAATGTATGTTTTTTTTAAAATTTGAAATATTAAGTCGATTAGTAAAGTTGATATAAACAATAAACAGGAACCTGGTTATGAAAAAACTGTTTCTTTTAATATGGATTTTACTCTTTGCTTTTGCTTGTGTAGCCACCAACAAGCCATTGGAAAAAAAGCCCAACATTCTGGTCGATCCTTTTGTGCAAAACTGGATGAACAAACCAGCCGCCCTAAGTTCGGAAAAGATTGCCATCCTGGTTGTCAGTAAAGAACCATTAAGTCAATATGGCTTTTTAAGGAGGCTTAAGACCTATTATTACACAGGCCATGTAAACAGAGCGGAATTAAAACTTCTTCTACAGGATAATAAAATATTACGAATATCCGGAGGAGCCCAAAAACCCCACTAAAGCTTTTGGAGATCATCATGAGATTTTTGCTTTTCTTTTTTTTGAGTCTTGGCATACTTTCAGCTCAGTTTGTCGATCCTTCTCTGTCGCACCTCACCAATAATCAATTAAAGCGCGCGGTACCGTCTAAACCGCTGCACTTAATGGTAAAGGGAAAGGATAACAATCTGGCGCATGACCTCTATCTGGCCGGATTTGACGTCCAGAGCGATATGGGGCAATACGCCACCGTTGTTCTGCCCGTGCAAAGATTAAATGATCTGCTGCAGGTCAAAGGCGTTACCCGCATTGCCTATGGTGTTAAGAGTAAGCCCTTGAATTCCATTGCGGTGCGCTATCAGAATGTGTTTAAGGCTTATGAAAAGGGGTACACCGGTTCAGGAGTCATTGCCGGCATTATTGATACCGGCATCGATTTTTATCATCCCATGTTCCTAAAAAATGGCAAAACACGCATTCTGGCCATCTGGGATCAGACCAATGATGGCAATCCGCCCGATGGCTACAGTTACGGAACGGAGTTTAGCGAAGCTCAGATTAACCAGGATCTGGCCTCAGGTACTCCGTACAGCGTGGTCAACCATCATGATACCGATGGCCACGGCACCCATGTGGCCGGTTCCTTTGTGGGAGCCGATCCAACGACTACGCCGCCGGATACGCTGGATGGCGGGGCTAGGGATGCCAGTATTGTGGTTGTAAAAACAACCTATCAGAATTCAGACATTCTGGATGCCATCAATTACATTTTTGACATTGCTGATCAGCAGAACAAACCTTGCGTCATCAATATCAGTCTGGGGCATCAGTATGGGCCGCACGATGGTACCGATGACTTCAACAGCGCAGTGCAAAATCTGGTTGGGCCCGGACGCATCATTGTCCGCTCTGCCGGTAATGATGGCGCCAAACCTCTGCACTATTTCAAGGATAATGTGGTCAGTTCCGAAAACATTCAATTTGGTTACACAAAATACTTAACTCTCTGGTTGGAAAAGGGAGATAATATTTCATCGGTTAGTTTAAGCTGGTCTTCCGGTTCCATCAACAATGTGCCGCAAAATGGCCATAAAGCCAGCAATGGAATTGATCTTTACCTGTTGTCTGCTGCTTCGCACAGTAATGGTAAAATCGGCGTTTATGTTTTTATGGACAACAATAGTCTTAAAAATGAAACGTTTACATTAAAATTAAGTGGTTTATCCGATGCCAACGGCAACAGTAAAATTGCCCGTCATGCCTGGGCCGACAGCTCGGTGATTGATCAGCCCTATGGGGCGTTTTCCCAGGGAACACTTTATGGCAATAATTTTTACCCCTACACGTTGGCCAATGATGCCTGTACACCGCGTGTCATTTCGGTAGGCGCCTTTATTACCAGAGAAACCTGGCCGGCCAGCAATGGGAATTCCTACCACTACCCAAACAGTGGTGACGAAGGGGGCATTGCCTCTTTCAGTTCCATTGGCCCGACCGGCGCTGATCAGCAAAAGCCGGATGTGATTGCCGGGGGAACCATTGTGCTTTCCGCACGCAGCCGCGACGCCAATTACTCAGTTGAATTTTTACCGCCTGCTCCTTACACCGATCATTACGCTTATTTGCAGGGCACTTCCATGGCTTCACCGGTAGCTGCCGGTGCTATTGCTTTGCTTCTGGAAAAACACCCCGACTGGGGCCCGGAAGAAGTCATTGATTACCTTTCGAAGCATGCCCAGGGCACACATCGTGACCCGGATGTTACCGCCGATCAGCTGAAGGTAAAAGACAATCCAAACACCTGGGATCGCGTGTTCGGCTTTGGCGCCATTGACTTAACCGATGCCTTTCTGACAGATACGGTGGAACAACCGGGTCAATTCCCTGATAATTACGTTTTGCTGCAAAACTATCCGAATCCATTTAATCCCCTGACGACCATTGAATATTATTTGCCCGAAAGTCAGCAGGTGACATTAAAGATTTTTAATGCCCGAGGTCAGTTGATTACAACCCTGGTAAATGAAAAGCAGTTAAAAGGAAAGAAACAGATAACCTTTAATGCTTCGCCCTATGCCAGCGGCGTCTATTTTTACCAGTTAAAAACGCAAAAAGGGCAGATTACAAAGAAGATGGTGTTTCTAAAATGACAAATGTAGATTAAACAGCGGTATAAAAAGGGAATGTTTTAGACAACAACGCTTCGAGTATGCAATTAATTTTAAAGGGAGTGAAACGAAATGTTTTCACTCCCTTTTTTTCTTACAATTCTCTTACCACCATGGTTACCTTGCCCAGAATGGTTACATTTGGTGTGTCTTCGTCAATAATGATCGGTGTTGGGGTTTCGTTGGCCGTTTCCAGTCGGATGTAATTTTTATCAAAAAAGATCATGCGTATGAAAAGCCTGTCACCAAATTTAACAGCGGCAATGTCACCGGAATGGGGTCGGCTTAACATGTTGATGGTTAAAAAGTCACCTTTTAAGATGCCTGCTCCGGCCAGCGCATTGTCCATGGCCTGTACAGTAAACGAGTCACGATCTTCCTGCTGAAAATTTTGAATCAGTTCGCCAAGGCTGAATTTACTTAATAATTTGCGGTCTTCTTCGGTGAGGTGTACTTCGCCAATTACAGGAATCTGGTAATATTCATTCAAACTCTGTCTGGATTGAGCTTGGTTGGATGAGGACTTCATAAGAAATTGTCCGCCTCTGTTTAATTAATCTCGCGAATAAGACCGACCACTTTACCCTGAATCGACCATTCCCCGCGCGGATAAATGTCCTGGTAGGCCGGATTTTCTGCCTTTAAAAAGGTTTTACCTTTTTCCTTGACCAGGCGTTTAACCGTTACTTCGTCACCGACCAAGGCCACCACAATATCATGGTTACGGGCGCGATTGGTGGAGTTTACCACCAGCAGATCGTTTTCGTGAATACCGGCGTTGATCATACTGTCGCCCTGCACTTTAAGCGCAAAGTAGCGGCCTTCCTGCTTGATTAATGCGCGCGGAACGGGAATGTAACGTTCCACATTCTGTTCGGAAAGAATGGGGAAGCCTGCCGCCACCCGACCGATCAAAGGGACCTGCACTTCATTGGCATTTTGGGCCTGAAAACGGGGATCAATGATTCTAAGGCCACGGGCGGAAGAATCTTTTTCCAGAAATCCTTTTTGAACGAGGGCATCAATGTGCTTTAAAATGGCAAATTTTGAACGCACATTCATTTTGTCCGCCAGTTCCTGATAGGAAGGAGGGTAGCCTTTTTCCTCAATGTGGGAGGCAATCAGTTCCAGAATTTCTTTTTGTCTTTGGGTAAGAGCTTTCATGGTGCTCTCCTGTATAACTGAACTTTTGTACACCATTTTACAAAACAAAACCAAAATTGTCAAATGAAATTTTGAATGTTGAGTTTTGAGTGTTGAATGGCCTCAACAGCCAATTCCCAATCCCATATTACCATCATATTTCAAGCTTCACCCTTCACACTTCTAACTTCACCCTTTGTCAAATCCTAAAATAGGTTTCCAGAATTAATTCAAAATTTAAAACTCAAAATTCAAAATTTGTGAAGTCCTGAAATAGGTTTACAAATTAAGTAAAAAAAGAATATTCTGACAAAAGCGTGATCTCAATTTATTGGTTCCCCTTTAAGTGCCTTAGCTTTTGGGGTTAATTAGATCGATAAAAATTTGTTCAAAGGAGCGCTGATCCGCTTCTATTTCCTGTCGGGTTAGTATTTTTAAGAGCTGTCCCTGATGAATGACCAGGATCTGGTCAGACCAGTCGGCCAGGATGGGCAACACATGCGAGGCCATGACAATGGTCTTTCCCTGATCTTTCAAATGTTCAAAATATTTTTTGAGACGCAGGAGCGAGAGCGTGTCCAGCCCGTTGATTGCTTCATCAATAAAGATGTAATCGGGATTTCCCAGCAGCGCAGCCGAAAGCAGCATTTTCTGGCGCATACCATGAGAATATTCATTGATTAAAAGGGGTAAAAACGAACTCATGTCAAATAAATCCACCATTTCTTCGATGGCCTGTCGGGCATTTTGAACGTTTTTAAGTGAGGCGATCAGCTGTAAAAATTCCTGCCCGCTGAGGTAATCAAAAAGTTCGGTTTCTTCCGGCGCGTAACTGCAATGTTCTTTAACCCACTGTTTCTCCTTTTGAACCGAATGGCCTTCAATGGCAACAGTTCCCTCAAATTCCTGAAAAAGGCCCAACAGACATTTAATTAAAGTCGATTTACCTGCACCATTAATGCCGGCCAGTCCGTAAATATTGCCTTTAGCCAGAGTGAAGCTGACCGATTGCAGGGCCTGGAAATCTTCGTAATATAGTGAAAGCTCATGGACACGAATCATTTGTAGTTAACTCCTCAGGAAATGGTAGCTCTTGAACAGGTAAAAAATTAAAAAGAAAACACAGATCAGCGGTCCCAGGAAATGATCCCACAAAGAGAGGACCAGAAAAAACAGTATTGAAAAGTAGAAGGTAAATCCGGCCGTTTTGGGATCATCAAAAAAGATGATCTGGAAGGCGATCATAAAAAGCAGGATGGCTGCACTGGCTAAAAACAAGGCTAACAGCAATTGCCAATGTTCTGCCAATGGAATGCCTTTCAAATGCAGGGTCAGGCTGTAGGTGATGAGTACCAGTAACACAAACCAGAATTCCGCAAGAAAACGGGCTCCAAAATAGGGGCCGAAGGGCAATGGTACCGTTTTGAAAAACCACTCCGCTTCTTTGTGACCAAAGGGTGGCCTGAAAAACTGACTGTAATGCCACCAAACAAGAAACAAAACGATCAGGGTAAAAACAGTAACCGGCTGATCAATGAGTTCAAACAGCATATGTCCCAGAATTGGAATAGCAAATAAGGTCAAGAATTTAATGCGCCGGAAGAGCGGGTGACGCCAGGCGGCATTGAGTTCCTTTTTAAGCAGTGCCAGCCAATGATTGGAAAAAAATCGGGCAGCCGGCTTTAAATTGCGGTTTAATTTGTTTTTGGAGGTTAAAGGGTAAAGATCGTCCAACTGTAAATTTATTTTCCGTCCCAAAAGTATGCCTATGGCCAATATGAAGGGTACCAGAAGCACTTCAGCCCAAAGGGAAAGAGCGGGCACAAAAAAAGACAGAAAACTTACGCTTAGCAATAAGATCAGACTGAGTGTCAGGCTAATGATTGATGGGTTGTTTCTGTAAAAGCGTAAAAAGGCAGCTAAAAATAAAAATGTAAAGGCAGCCAGCAAAAGCAAAAACAGAATCAGAAAAAGGAGGGCCGTTTGCAGATTCAGTCGCAATTCAACGATCAGAAGTACCAGAAAAATCAGCCAGCCCCAGCGCCAGTTGCGATGCAGGTAATAGGTAAAAAGCGAGTACAGATGTTTTCCGGAAAACGGTAGACTTCGTAACAGAGAGAGAGGCAGCTGTTTGCTTACCTGCAGTTTAAGATTAAAAACTGAAGCAATGACAAAATAAGCCACCAACCCGTTAATCAGCAGCAAATGAAAGTAAGGTAACTCCTGCTGCCGGCCTCTGATGAACGGCAGCAGATAGTAGGAGGCGGTCAGTACAACAAAACCCCAGAGCAGAACATTTTGCAACTGATACCAGAATCCTAACTGACGCCAGGAATTGATGGTTTGTCTGAACAGCAGTCGAAAAATCACTTTTTCTGTTTCAGTTGATTGATCTTTTTAGTGATTTCAGGAATGGCATCCTTATGAACCAGAAAAGCGAGCACTTTCAATTTAAGGTAATCTCCATGAAACATGAAATAGCCGTTGAACTCAGGCTTACCCTGCCAGGCGGTGCGCCAGGAATCTTTGGCTAAAAACCAGTCGTCGCCTCTGTTACGTGTAAAACCGACAAAATGCATCAGATGATCATCGGTCGTCGATTTATTGTTAAAGCGCATTTCCCGGGCATTGGCATCGATGTAGCGTCCGGGAATGTCAAAAGGCACCACAAAGGTCGCGTCCAGTTTGCCTTGCCGGCCGGGTTCCCCAATGTCGCTGTCAAAGGCAACGGTGTAACCCCGTTTTAGAGCCGATTTCATGCCCTGATAAAATTCATCCAGAGGCACATTGAAATATTCGCTGTGGTGCAACCAGTTGTCCGGCACTTTTAGTTCAATGAACTGGTAATAGGGGGCGTATTGAAAGGAAGTGACCAGCACATAGTCATCCCAGGGCAGGCGGACTACTTTTTTCAGGAAAGACTGTGGCGTGTACTTTTGGCCTTTGTATTCAAAAACCTGTGGTGGAACCCCCATGTGTTTGTACAAAATTTGGCGTGTCTTGTACAAAACCAGATCTTCATCCCAGAGCTGCATGGCTTTGACCCTTTGCAGCAGAGAATCGATTTGATTGTAAAGGGCATCGTGATTGTACGTCCTTTTGCCTTTGGGTAATCCGCTGTAAACGGAATAGGGAACTGTGCCATATTGCTGAACCATGTCCAGTACACCGGTAAAAAGGTCGCCTGGTGCCACACGCGATTGACCCCTGGTTTCTACAAATCGCCGAACTTTTTCGATGTAAACATGAAAGAAGGGAAACATCATAGAGAGTCGCACGGTGTCCAGCCCAAGACGTTGCATTTCGCTTTCCAGAAACGAAGTCGTGGCAAAAGCCCAGCATGCGGAAGTTG
>CAYNLJ010000096.1:0-7336 GCA_964398005.1 uncultured Caldithrix sp.
TTAAAACCTAAGTCTTTGTAAAAAGTCGCTTCTTCAACACATTGTTGCTGATTTAAGACGCTTCCATTTTTACCAAAAAATCCACTGGCATAGGCAGGAATTTTTTTGTGGTATAACCCTCCAAGCAAGTTATAAACCGGAGTATTCAGGATTTTTCCTACTAAATCCCATAAGGCAATATCAATTCCTCCAACGGCGCTCACAATGGCACCCTGTTGACCAAATGCGTAAGATGATGTCCCAATGCCAATCAATTTATTAAACAGATACTCACGCTGGAAAACATCTTCGCCAATCAATAATTCTTTCAATTTACTTTCTACTAAGGCCTGGTAAACTCTTAGGCCTCCACCATGCAAAGGCCCCACTTCCCCGATGCCAAACATCCCGTTTTCGGCAGTTATTTTAATCAGTAATGTGTTCCAGGTGTGCCATATCCCGGTAGCATCACTGGCTGGTTCTTTTAAGGGGAAGCTTAACGGAAAAGTTTCGACAGCTGTAATTTTCACTCTTTTTCTCCTTTATTTATGTGTTTTAAAAAGAGCTCGTAAATTTGCTTACTCGGTAACGGTGGACATCCTTCTACCACCGTTCCTTCCAACTTTCCTAAACTTTCTAAATAATTTTTAGCACAATCCCCGATAACATAAACGTGTTCATATTTTTTGGGCGTATCCGGAAGATTGTAGCCGACCACCACTTTAATATCTTCTTTAAATTTATCCAGCAATCCTTCGAACTTTAAGCGCATTAATGAGGCACCAACCTGAGCCAGACAAAAACGGCAGGCACCGCCAGCAAAAATCCGAACATTCTTTGAGGCCCCAATGGGGTTCCAAAGCATTGCAGAGCGTTTAAAATATTTCTTTACCGCTTCAATATCCTCACCCTTAATTTCAATCTGCGAAAGATCTCCAATTCCAATCCCTTCCGAATGCCCTAAACGGGTCATTGGCACTTCATCCGGATCGATGCCCATCAAATAGGAACAAACTGCATCCAGGGCCACCACATCTTCCGAAACAACAATCATGTCCATCCGCACGGGTTGAGAATAAATCGGTCCATAACCTTCTCCTGCTATCAAGGCATCTGCGATGGTTAAATGAGGCGGAATAACTCGGGGTATATCAATCATTTTCCAGGGGAAAGCCTCGTTATGAAATCTGATTTTGTCTGTTACACTGTAGACCCCCTGCATCGCTTTTATGCCAACCGTAATTTCGGTTTGGCAGTGCGTTTTCATTTTAGGGATCGAAACAAACATATCGGAATCAAGAATAGATTTTGGCACATTAATTCGGGGGAGCAATTCAGCACCAGGATTATCAATTTCCACATAATCCGGCTCATCCCAGCCGATTATCTCACCTCCACTACGCCTAATTACATCAGCCAATCCGGTTTTTTCGAACACGTCTTCCGGACGAAAATCTTCATAACGCATATTGACGGAACGTCCTTCGGCAACCACTACCCGTTGGACACCATAATCTTTTAAAATTTGAATGAAAGCCTCTAAAACTCTGGGGTCCGTAATTACCGATCCATCTGTTGCCTGGTAAGGAACTTCTACGATATTGGGTTTAATAATAACCTGTTTCAATCCGCGGAAGCGATCCGGAGAAAAATTGATAAGCTGCAAGGAATTTAAAAGCATTTCTTTAACAGTATTAAGATCTTTTTCGGAATAAGCATTGTACGATTCGCTAAGTTCCTGGTGGACAACAGCAACGAGCGCTTTCTTTTTTGCTGGGTTAGTCATTTTCTTTTCTTCCTTTTTAATTCAAATTATCATTTCATTAGGATCATTTTTCTTGTTACGATTTGATTTCCTGCTCTTAATCTTGCTATGTAAATACCACTTGGTAAATTTTGAGTTTTAAAGACGATTTTATGCGTACCCACTTGTAGTTGTTGGTCAATCAGCTTTTCAATTTGCTGACCTAAAAGGTCATATATGGCAAGTTCAACATGCCCCGCTCTTTTTAACTCAAATCGAATGGTGGTAGAAGGATTAAATGGATTTGGATAATTTTCCAGAATCAAAGATGAAGGTACATGGTTTGATATTTCATTTTCAATGGCAGTTGCCCCAATAACAGAAACAGAACTAAATTGTGCATCCACCAACGTATTTGGCCAGGTAGAAGTCACCGCCATTCCTGCTAAAAAATCACCATCAAAACTTGTTTGCGCTACCTGAACCGTATCCCACTGGCTGCCATCCGCTGAAACTAAACCAATAATTTTATTTTCTTCCTGTTTTAATTTTAGCCATTGAGGATATGGATCACCACCATAAGTTCTTAGCCAAACCGGTTGCCCGTAATCTTCCAGCCGGGCCTGCATGCAAACACCATAACCGGGAGAAGAAAATAAGAAAACATTCTTTGCAAAGGGATCATCACTATTTCGCATCATAATTCCGACTTTAGTCCACTCATAAACAGAGGTCGTGTAGTTATCAAGATGTGCGGTAATTTCGGCCTGTCCATTAACCGTGGTGTAGACAAAATGAAAAGCATCCGTATCCCAGATACCCCCTGATCCACTAATGGTAAACACACCATCGGAGTAAGTTGCAGATCCCTCTACATCCACATTCCCAATATCTTTATGCAGCCAGCCGGTGGGCAAACCATTATTATTTTCTGTAGATTCTGATCGAACGATAGGCCTACTAAAGTCAAACACCTGCAGAATACAACTGGTAACAAAACCACCATCATCAGCAAAGGTCACCTGAATCTCATTGGATTCCTGCAGGTAATTGTAGGGAACCGGGATTTCAAGCACTCCAAAAAAGTAATAATGATCTTTTTGATCATAACCTTTCCAGCTCTTTTCAGGTACCTGAATAGGATTTCCATTGACCTTAACCATAGGCACACGTGAATAAGCATAGGGCCGTCCAATACCAAGGCGTAAAACCGCTTCGCCATTGGTGCCGAGTGCTACCTGATTCACATTAAACTGCATCGTTTGATTGGCTTCAATGGCTTGTAAATACTTATCTGCATAGTAACGGTTTTCTTTGGAAAGTTCTGTTATTTCCAATGGTTGATCATAATTTACGATTATAACCATTGAAGCTTCACGTGCCAGTGTAATAGACTTAAGTTCTGCAGGATTACTTTCTTCCAGTACCGGCGCATTTGTATTGTTATTTAAATAAAGGTGACGTACAGTTGCCCCTTGAATATTTTTATTACTATTTCCAAAAAGATTAACATCAATCTTTTTTTCTGTGGTACTCAAATTACTCAAAATAACAAACAACTGATTTTCGTTAACATAAGCATCGACCAACACATCCAGATCAGAGGACCAGGAGTCCACACGCGTACCATTAACATCTTTCCAAAGCTGGTAAAATTTTACCATTTCCGTGTAAACCCAGTCGCCGGAATACGAGTCTGGTTCATTCGCTTTGCGATATAGCCTGTGGGGATAAGGATATTCATCATATCCCCATTCAGCTTTGGGAATGATAAATGGAACCGCCACTCCAATTTCATGCGGCCGATCCATGAACTGTAAAAGCATTGGCGTAATAGAACGCATCTGTTTCCAATCGCGTAATGGGCTCCAAGGCTGATTTTCCATGTATAAAGCACGCCCACCGAATTCTGAAATAACAAACGGTTTGGTTTTTCCAAATCGTAACATAGAATAATGATCTATAATATCAAAAGCGGCTTCCATATAGCTGCCGCGATAGACTTTTTTTGAATTATAGAATTCCAGATCATAGAAATGGATGGACCAAAAGTCCATTTTTTCGCCACATTGATCGATAAACAACTTATCACGATCCAACCACTGCTGGAAATTGTATTTATAATAGTCTGGAAAGGCGACTGTATATCCACCAACAAGAACACTATCGATGTTCTGATGTAATGAATCTGCAACCGTATTGTGGTACTTATTGATAAGTTCCATTGAAACAGCAGCAAATGGTGATGGATGATCAATAAGCCAATAGGCAGGTTCATTGATGACTTCTACCCATTTAGGCTTAAAATTTTCGTCATAATAATTTTTAATAAACAGAGCCATATATTCTGCGGACGCACTTCCAAAAGGATGTTCCGGTGTGTCCTCAGAACTTAATTTCCAACCTTTGGAAGTTGGATATCTTAATGGCCAGAAAGGATCGAGTTGTGCTCCTACAATAAAATTTTGACAACGTTTTTCATATTTCTTTTTTAACTGATAAAGGGCTGAAGTTTGACGGTAATATTTGGCATCTGCGCAGGCCTGCAATACATCATTACGATCCACGTGCCCAGGACGTTGAGGGTCTTCATCCGCATTATTCAAATTCCATGTAATAGTACCGGTTTCCCGACCGAAATACACATCATAACCATCAATAAAGTCTTCCAGTTGAGGTACAGTCCATTCGTTCGAAGTATGAACAGAATGAATTGTAATAAATTTAGAACGGTCAAATTTACTGATATTTCCAATTTTATGCTTCACATCAGTATTAACATCAATAACGACACCAGCAGTCAAAAGAGTGGTCATTGAATAAATTAGAAGAATAAAGAAGGTAAGCTTTCTGGCCATCTCTTCCTCTCATTCATTGTTTTATTAGGGAAAAAAGGGTCTGGATGAACCAGACCCAATAAGTTATCAAAAAAACTATTTCATTAACACCATTTTGCCGGTAAAATGTTCTTTACCAGCCTGGACCTCATAGAAATAGATACCAGAACTCAAATTAGCAGCATTAAAGTTGATTTTGTATTCAGCAGGTGATAAGCGGCGGTTCAAAAGCTCAGCAATTTCATGTCCCAAGATATCATAAACTTTAACTGTAACTTGCGATTGCCGATTAATCCGGAAACTAATGGTAGTAGCTGGGTTGAAAGGATTAGGATAATTTTGTACCAGTTCCAGTGTTTGAGCGACAGGAGCGGCTTTCCAATCTTCCAAAGCCGTTGCACTAATGGTCACATTACTGAATTGAGCGGTGCAAAGCGTATCTGGCCAGGTAGAAGTTACAGCTAAACCAGCAAGATATTCACCGCTCACCGTGAATTCAATTTTTCTGACCAAATTCCAAACAGAACCATCCGTAGACGTATATGCCGCTACAGAGTCGCCTTCTTTTACAAAACGCATCCAGGCTGGATAAGCATCACCTCCATAAGTTGCCCACCAGACCGGTTGCCCATAATCTTCCTGACGTCCCTGCATGCAGACCCCATAACCAGGAGCTGAAAAAAGAAAGACATTTTTGGAAAATGGATCATCACTTTGCCGTAACATAATCCCTACTTTGGTCCATTCATAAATCCCGGTATCGTAATTATCCAGACGTGCGGTAAATTCGATATTAGTATCGCTAACTTTCTGGTAAACATAATGGAAAGCATCAGTATCCCAAACGGCTCCCGAACCAGATACGGTAAAAACGCCATCAGCGTAGTCGGCCGCACCAGGTTTATCGACGTTGCCGATATCAGCATCCATCCAAGGGGCAGGTAACCCTGTTTGGGCAGCAGGATAAACTTCAACACTGCTGAAGTTTGCTTCTACCAATGTATCCGGCCAGGTTGAAGTTACAGCCATACCAATTAAAAAGTCGCCATCCAGGTTAATTTCGAGCGCTCTTACGGTGTCCCAAACCGCACCATCACTCGAGGCAAAACCAATGACCATATTACCTTCTTTTTTCAACTTCATCCATTGAGGATAGGCATCACCACCATAGGTGGCTCCCCATACAGGTTGACCATAATCTTCAAGGCGTCCTTGCATACAAATACCATAACCGGAAGCAGAAAACAGGAAGATATTGCGGGCAAAAGGATCGTCACTTGCTCGGAACATTAAACCAACTTTAGTCCATTCATAAATACTGGTGTCATATGAATCCAGGTGTGCAGTTAATTCTACTGTATCACCACTTATTGACTGATATACATACTGGAAAGCATCGGTATCCCATACGCCTCCTGATCCGGCAATTGTGAATACTCCATCTGCATAAGTGGCATACCCGGGTTTGTCCACATTCCCAATGTCCATGTTTTGCCATGGTGCAGGTAATTGCGCCATCAGCCAATTGATTAGTACGATGGACATGAAAGCTGTGCTGAGTAACAAACGCCTCATAACAAATCCTCCTATAAAGTTTAGTTATTTAAACAGAGCGTTTTACTGCTCATATTGTTAACTGATGACAGTATACAAACAAAATTGTTAATTGTCAACAATTTTTTAAAATTTTTTTGCATCCCGTTCAGCCTAAATCGCACAACTTATTAAATATCAATTTCTTAGTTTTAAAAATGATTGTGAAGTTTAATTTTTTAATTTTGATTTTTGCATTTTGTATTGTATATTGTATCTTGTTAACAAATGACAATCTGGTAATCATAACTCATTTATATTAAAAAGGAGTATAGAAATGTATAAAATAAAAACGGTAAAAGAACAGATTTTAGACCAACTCCGCTTTGATATTCTATCGGGCCAGATCAAACGTGGGGAAAAGTTAAATGAGCAAAAATTAGCTAATAGGTTTGGCGTAAGCCGGGGCCCGATTCGTGATGTATTACAAACCTTACATCATGAAGGACTTCTGGTTTATCGCCCCAACGAAGGTATGAGAGTTGCTGAACACATTGATCTTGAAATACAGGATTTAATTGTCGAATTGAGAAAAAAAATTGAATTTTTTGCTGTGGATAAAGTTTTGAAAAATATAAATGACGCGCACTTAGCAAAATTGCAAAGCATTTTGAATGACATGAAAGAAGCCAGTGAAAAAGATGATTATTCAATGTTTGGCCGGAAAGATATGGAATTTCATCAGACTATATTAGAAATTTACGGCTCTGCCGATTTATTAGACATTTGGAGTCCACTCTTTCTACGAAAAATTTTGCATTATAAAATGGATGGAAAGCTGATTGAAAATTATTATGAACATGTGGAAATTTTTAACTGCCTGAAGGAGCGCAATAAAGAAAAGTTGTTAAAGGCGCTGGATAAAAACATACGCTTTTGATGCACTTGATATCATATGACTTTCAACAAAATAATCTAAGATTAGATTGAGGTTGCGGTATTGGTAATAAGAAAATCCATTTTTGTGCCATAGATACTTTTTCTATATTTACCAAATTGCAAAAATTACTTTTTTAAACAAATAATTTTAAGGAAGACAAATCCATACGAACACGTTTCTTCAAAATGCCGCCTCTGTCATTCCCATAGTACAATCCTAAAACCCTTTAAATCAAAAAGCGGTAGCATCATTTGCTACCGCTTTTTGATTTTATTTTTGTAAATAATGAATCTCTGACAGCTC
>CAYNLJ010000097.1:0-7254 GCA_964398005.1 uncultured Caldithrix sp.
CATTTGTAAAACCTCCTTAAATTATTGTTTCTTGTTTTCTATTTTAGTGTTCAGGGTTCACACTCATTCCAATAAACAATGCTGAAAGCATCGTAAAAATATAAGCCTGTATTAAGGCCACCAACAATTCCAAAAAATAAACAAAAACACCAAAGCCAACTGACACCGGTGAGACCAAAAATGTTTTGAACAAGATAATTAAGCCCAAAAAGGCAAACAACACAATATGTCCGGCAATCATGTTGGCAAAAAGACGAATGGTCAACGCCACATGCTTGGCGATAATTCCCATAATCTCCACAACAAACATCAATGGCCACAGATAGAGCGGCACACCATGTGGCACCAAATTCTTATAATAGCCGATAAGCCCTTGTTCCTTAATCCCAAAAAATTGAGTTGAAAACAGGGTAACAATAGCCAGGGCAGCAGTTACGTTCACATTGCCCGTCGCTGTACTGAAAATGGGAACCAAGCCCATTAAATTAGCTGTCAATATAAAGAAAAAGAAGGTCACCAGAAGCGGTGTAAAACGTTTGCCGTTTTCCTCACCCATATTGGCGATAGCAATTTCATCGCGAATAAAAATAACAATCCATTCCAGTAAAGCACCAAACCCCATTGGAGCCAGATCTTTTCGTTTGTAAGCTAAAGTAAAGAGCATGATAGTTATCAAACCAGCAATCCACAGCATAACCACATGATTAGTGATCGATAAATCAATTTCCATCCCCAAAAAATGGATCGGATGAAAATGAGGTAAATGGATATGAATTCCCGGTAAATGCCATTCATGACTATTTTGAATATGGTGTTGAATCCACTCACTTAAATTTTCACTCTTTTGCGCGACAGTATCAGCCACAGTTGTTGTTGCGCTCATCATGGACATATTTTACGTTTCCTTCCTTAAGTGGCTATTGATCAACCAAATTTCCCACATTTGAAATAAGACATATAATATAAAAAAAGATATAATAAAAGTAAATTGTTCGATGTAGTTTTTTTGTATCATAAACAGAATTATAGCCAGCAGGGCAAGTACCCTTAGCCCCATGCCCCCAAAAAAACTTCTCATAAATTTCTTTTCTTCTTTGTCAATAGTGAATTTGATAATAAAAAAAGCAACAACGATGTTGATCGTGTTGATTATTCCCGAAATCCATAGAGAATTTATTTTTTCCGGCCCCATTTGCAAAATTATTGCAAAACCCCAGCTACCTATGGCATAAATCAGCAAAATGCCAATGACTCCGGCAAAAAATCTTGAAATTCGCATCACTACTTTCGGTTGAGTTGCTGTAATACTTTAATCATGTTGTAAAGGCCAAGCCCAAATCCCAAAAAGACGCCCAGGATAATACCCAAAGGGCCGCTGTTCCATTTTTTATCAAGGTAATTACCAATATATCCAAAAAACAGAACGCCACCGATCATTACATAAACAATACTTAAATAAGGCGTTGCGGCCTGAAACGCCCTGTGAAAATCCCGGGCAAAATTTCGTTTTTTATTTTTGTTCATTTGGTTTTAAAGGTGGATTCTTTTCAGGGCCGCTTCCGGTTGTTTGATTGATTCCCATATCGGAATTGCCCTGAAACACTGCACCTTCATCAATGATCAATTTACTGGCTTTTAGTTCGCCAATCAAACTTGATTTTGCTTCCAAAACCAACTTTTGATTCACATAAATCTTTCCCTGAATTTTGCCACCAACAATTGCGTTGGTCGCCTGAATTTCTCCTTCAACTTTGCCGGTTTCACCTATTGTCAACGTATTTTTACAGATAATCTTGCCTTTTACCGTTCCATCAATTCTTAAACTGCTTTCGGTATGAAGTTCGCCATTTACAACGGTACCTTTACCAATAAAATTGAGTTCCGTTGAACTGCTTTCCGTGCTTCCTTTGAGTGCCATATTATTTCCTTTTTTTTGCTTAAATTAACGTTCATTTAGATAATTGATTGGATTGACAGGTTGATTATTGCGCCAAATTTCATAATGCAAATGAGGACCGGAGGTAATTTTTCCGGTATTTCCCAATAAGGCGATGACCTGCCCTTTTTGAACTCTCTCCAATTCTTTAACCATATTGATCTGATTGTGTTTGTAAACCGTTACAAATCCAAAAGCGTGAAGAATGACAAGCATATACCCGCCGTCATTGGTCCAGCCCTCGAATAAAACCACACCATCCGCCGGAGCCCTGATGGGGGTCCCCGTTTTGGCAGCAATATCAATGCCCAAATGGGCATCACTTAGCAATGATGAGGGTTCATAACCGCGGGCAATAAAGCCTTCCACCGGAATCAGCGAAGGGATATTATTGAATAGCGAGCGGGCTCGTCCAATGTCCATAGATTCAAAATTTAATTCATTCCAGGCAACCGAATCCTGATTTCCCGGTGCCTCTACCTTAAGGTAGCCTTCGAACGAAGAGCGGATTTTCTTCTGAAAATTTTGCAGGGTAACCAGCTCTTCTTTTAATTGATCTACCTGCTTTAAACTTTTTACCAATTTAAAATTTTCTTCTTTTAAATGATTGTTCTCCAGAACAAGCGAACCTAATTTCCAATAGGCTAAAAATCCACCGGAAATTAAAAATAACAGGACAATCATCAAAATGATTAAAAAACGAACCGTAGTAACGGACAATCTAAAAGAGCGGGACTCTTCTTTGCCATCCGGAATAATTAAAAAATTAATGTATTTTTTCTGCCGTGAACGATGAGCCATCTTTCCCCTACTCTTTCAAACGTTCCATTATTTCGTAAAGTCGATTCAAATCTTCCGGTGAATAAAATTCAATCTCGATGGTTCCACCTTCTTTCCTGGAATGAATATTTACCTTGGTGCCGAAAATTTCTCTCAATTCGGATTCCATTTTTTGCAGAAAAACCGATCGTTTTGGCCGTTTGCTTTTTTCTTCGATCTCCTTCTTTTGCTGAAAATCTTTCACCAGCTGTTCCACTTTGCGCACGGAAAGCTTGTTTTTAACGGTCTTTTGCCAAATTTTAAACTGCGCCTGCTGATCATCAACGGCCAACAAAGCACGGGCATGGCCCATACTGATTTCTTCTTTTTGAACCGATTCCTGGATTTTAGCCGGTAATTTTAAAAGCCGGATAAAATTTGTAATAGTAGAGCGATCCTTCCCTATCTTTTTGGCCACCTCATCCTGCGTAAGATTACACTCATCAATCAATCGCTGATAAGCCTGAGCCTGCTCGATGGGATTCAGATGGTCACGCTGGACATTTTCAATTAAAGCCAGCTCCAACATTTCTTCCTTGGTTTGCACATCTATGATATAGGCAGGAATTTTTTCGTAACCCAATTCGGTTACGGCACGCAACCTTCTTTCACCCGCAATCAATTCATAGTGATTGTCTTTACGCCTTACGGTAATGGGTTGAATGATCCCATTCTCACGGATTGAGAGTTTTAATTCTTCCAATTTTTGCAGATCAAAATCCTGCCTCGGCTGAAAAGGATTAGGGCGGACCCGTGCTACTTCCACTTCGGTTAAAACGCCGGTCGCCTGATCATTGTTTGGTACCTGTTCTTTTTCCGGAATAAGGGCGCTGAGCCCTCTTCCTAACCTATTTGTTTTCTTCACCGATAACTTCCTCTGCCAGACTTATGTAATCTTGACTTCCTACGCAAACCGCATCATACATGATAATCGGTTTTCCAAAACTTGGAGCTTCACCCAGACGGACATTGCGATGAATGACGGTTTTGTAAACTTTTTCTTTAAAGTATTCACGCACTTCCTGGGCGACCTGATTGCACAGGTTCAATCGATTGTCGTACATGGTTAATAATACCCCTTCAATGGACAAATTGGGGTTGAGTCCCTTTTGAACCAGATGAATTGTGTTCAACAGCTGCGACAAGCCTTCAAGAGCGTAATATTCGCACTGAATGGGAATTAAAACCGAATCAGCGGCCGTTAAGGCATTCAAAGTAAGCAGCCCCAGTGAAGGTGGACAATCAATGAAAATAAAATCATATTGAGCTTTTAATTTGCTTAATTTTTCTTTTAGACGATTTTCTCTGTTGGGCACATCCACTAATTCAACTTCGGCGCCTACCAACCGGATGTGTGAAGGGATGACATCTAAAAATGGGACTTTACTTTTGGTTACCACCTCTTCAATGGCCACTTCATCCATCAATAATTCATAGGTGGAATAGACTTGTTCATCTGGCACCAGTCCAATTCCGCTGGTCGCATTTGCCTGGGGGTCGATATCCACTAACAGCACACTTTTTTCGGCAATGGCAACACAACTGGCAAGATTTATTGCTGTCGTGGTTTTACCTACGCCACCTTTCTGATTCGTAATCGTAATTATTTTCCCCATAAATCCAATCCATATTAAATATAATTTTAAACCTACCAATTTAACTTACTTCTTAAATTAAATCAAGCAGATTTTTCCGCGCTGAAAAGCTTAGAATTTTTGCCCTTTAAAATCGTTTGTATTTTGTAGTCTGATTTTGTTTCCTTTCTTTCTTTAAAAGACAAATAGCTGATGTTACTTTTCTTTTAACCAATAGACCTGAAAGCCATTAAAATTATTCCAAATTAACAAATTTGAATTTCACGTTTTTTAAGGTTAAATTCATTGGCTTAATTTAAATGAATTTAGAGTAAAGGAGAACTCGGCTTTATGATGACCAAAATGCGCGAATTCAGTAAAATTTTCATCATTCTGGTTGCTGTTGCATTTATTGCCTTGATGGTTTTTGAATGGGGCGCAAATTACACCAGTCAATCGCGTCGACGAGATGTTGTAGGTGAGGTTAATGGTAAAAAGTTAACTTACAGCGAATTTAATGAATTATTTCAAAGAGTTTATCAGGAAGAAAAAGCACGCAGCGGTAAGGAAAATTTTACCGATGATGACTTGCAAAAATTACGCGATCAGGTATGGGAAAGATTTGTTCAACAGACTCTGTTTGAAGAAGAGATGAAACGACTGGGTATTGCCGTGAGCGATTCCGAAGTGGTTTATCAGATTTTAAATTACCCATTGGAAGATTTTAAGCGCCATCCCTCCTTCCAAACCAATGGTGTATTTGACATGCAAAAATATCGTGCAGCCCTGGGCAATCCCAATATTCCCTGGATGCAAATCGAACAGATCTACCGTCAACAAATTCCTTATGTAAAATTGCAGAACATTATTACCAATTCGGTTCGCGTAACCGATCAGGAAGTACTTGATGAGTTCATCAAAAACAATATTAAGGCTAAAGTGGAATATCTGGGTGTTAACAGTTTCCAATTCATCAATGATTCCTTAAAAGTTTCAGATCGGGAGATTGAACAATTTTACAACGAACACAAAGAAGATTTTACTCAGCAAGAACGCCGGGCTATTTCCTATGTAAAATTTGAGATAAAAACCACCAAGGAAGATACCCAGGCAGTAATGCAGGAATTCGAATCCATTAAAAAGAGACTGGCCGCTGGCGAAAACTTCAACGACCTGGCTCTGGAATATTCAGAAGATCCTTCAGTGAAAAATAATAAGGGAGACCTGGGCTATTTTGGCAAAGGTGACATGGTGAAGCCTTTTGAAGAGGCTGCTTTTAAGGCCAAAGTGGGCGAAGTGGTTGGCCCAATTCAAACACAATATGGTTTTCATTTAATTAAAGTTGAAGACAAGAAAAAAGAAGATGGCAAACTAAAGGTGAAAGCCAGCCACATTTTAATGAAGGTTCATCCTGCGCCTTCACGGGTGGAAGAAGTGGAAAACAACGCACGTCTCTTTGCTGAGGATGCCAAAACCAATGGTTTTATGGAACAGGCAAAAACAATGGGCTATGAAGTTAAGGAAACTGCTCTCTTCCCTAAAGAAGGCGATTTTATTCCCGGAATCGGTAACCATGCCGCGATCAAAGCTTTTGTTTTTGCTGCCGAACTTAACGAAGTTTCAAATATTTACCACGTGGATGATGGCTATGTGGTTGTTACCGTAACCAAAATTGAACCTAAAGGCTATCGCCCTCTGGAGACGGTAAAGCCCATTATCACCAATCGTATCCGTACCGAAAAGGCAAAAAGCCTGGCACGTGAACATATTGAAAAGTTCAGTGATCGTGTAAAAGCTGGCGAAGATTTCGCCGTGATTGCCCAAAGCGACCCTGAGAAGTTGCTCCGCCACGACGTGACCCCTTTATTCAGTCGTGCTTCAACAGTGCCTGGCATTGGTTTTTCGCCGGAATTTAATGCTACTGCCTTTTCTCTGGAACCCGGAGAAATTTCCGATCTGGTAGAAACCAACAGAGGATATTACTATCTTAAATTACTGGAAAAAACAGCTTTTGATTCAACCGCATTTGCAGCTCAAAAGGAAGCCATTAAAAATCGATTGCTCAACGAAAAACGCAATCAGATTTTTACCAGCTGGTATGAAAACCTTAAAGCCAAAGCAGAAATTGTTGATAACAGAAAAATGTTTAATCTCTAAAATTTCCTCCTCCCTCCCTCAACCAATTAGGCTCCCTTCGGGGAGCCTTTTTTATTTTTGTGAAGCCCTTAACCTCGCTAAAATCCTCTTTTTAGCTCCATGTAATATTCAGGCTCTTGTAAATTTTTAAATCCAAATTTTGCGTAAAAGGTGTGTGCATCTCTGGTAGCCAGCATAAACTTTTGTACAGCTTTTAATTTGCCAAAATTTAAAACATTTTGAATCATCCACTTGCCCAGTCCCTGTCCCTGAAACTCCGGCAAGACAAACACATCACATAAATAAGCAAAGGTGCTGTAATCGGTAATCACCCGGGCAAATCCAATTTGTTGTGTTTTGTGAAAGAGACCCACACAATAGGAATTTTCCACACTATGTTTTACGGTTTCAAAGTTTCTGCCTTTAGCCCAGTATGAGTTTGTCAGAAAAGCATGTATCATTTGTAAATCCATCTTTTCCTTTTGATCGGTTAACCAAAGCGTTCCCTTTCTGTTTTCCATTTTCACCTCCCAAAATCTTCTCATTCAATTCCAAGTTACCCATTTTTAACAGGTTCATCAACCATTCAACTGGAACTTATTTGACAAATGGAATATTTAACCTTATATTGGTGTACGATTGTACTAATAAAGGAGCGATCATGTTGAAAGAACAGAAATTGCTGGTCATTAGTCATAAAGACTTTTTGAATGAATTTGAAAAAGATTTGTTTGAAGAAAGAGCAGCCATTTATGAATTTGAAGCAGGTTTTGATCGCAGGCAGGCAGA
>CAYNLJ010000098.1:0-7234 GCA_964398005.1 uncultured Caldithrix sp.
GACTCTTCAGAAAAGAATACGCCAGAGTGGTTTACTCTTCAGATTACATCTATGGTCTGCCCTCGGTTGGCGATCATCAAACCTTTGACATCATGCGTTTTAAAAAGATCAGAGATAAATTGGTGGAAGAAGGTCTGCTTAATCGAAAAAATATTCTTCGCCCCTATTTGTGTAAATACGATGAATTACGTCTGGTACATACCGATTCCTATTTACGAAAATTACAGAATCCACAATACGTTAGTGAAGTCCTTAAATTAGATGCCATCAATATGTTTTACGATTCTATTTTGGAATACTATCGTGCGGTGACGGGTGGTACACTGCTGGCTACGGCCTTTGCTCTTAAGAACAATATTCCAACCTTTAATTTAGGAGGTGGCTATCATCATGCGCACCCGGATAAGGCCGAAGGTTTTTGTCTGGTTAATGATGTAGCCATTGCCATCGAAAAATTTCGCCAGTTAAAGCGGGCTCATCGTTACATGGTGATCGATCTGGACTATCATCAGGGTAATGGCACTCTTCTTTATTTTAAGAATGATCCGGACGTGTTCACCTTTTCCATGCATGGGGATGCCTGGGTTGAAATTGATCGGCCACACAACCTGGATATCCTGTTGCCACATGCCTGTGATGATCATACCTATTTAACCATTCTGGAAAAAGAACTGCCATCGGTGCTGGAATCTTTCGATCCGGAAGTGGTGTTTTACATTGCTGGTTCAGATGTTTATGAAAACGACGCCATCGGTGACATGAAACTGACCAGGGAAGGTATCCTGAAGCGAAATCTGTTTGTCTATCGATTGGTGCGTAATAAAAACATTCCGCTAATTGTTCTGGCCGGCGGGGGTTACGGCCTGGAAAGCTGGCAGGTTTATTACGATTTTATTGCCTATAGTTTGAAAAACAAGAGTTAAGTATGACGTTCAAAGTTCCTAAGCGATATTGGCGAATTGCCAGAAGACTAAGCATTGCTGAACTGCAAAAGTTGAACGATTCGGAAAGTTTCTTTTCCGAAAAGGACCTCTTTGAAGTCAATATCGGGCAGCGATCAGAAGGCCTGTTTTTAGGATTTTATTCAAAAAAGGGCATTCAGACGGCACTGGAACGGTACGAAATAACCAGGGAGTTGGCTGAAAAAGGATTTGAAAATTTAATTTTTGAAATGGACACTTCTGATCCTTACATTCATCGCCTGGCCATCTACGATCAGCAAAAATCAGCCAACCGCTTGCTGATTGAAGTGGTGCTACGGAAAAAAATGATTGAAATTGACATGCCCTTCCGCACCCATCTGAATGGTAAGGTTTTCGAAACCTTAGCCATCGAATGGTTGTGCATGCAAAATCCGGATCAGAAGTTTTCCAAAGAACGTCCGCGATTGCCGGGACAACAATTCCCGGGACTAGGGATGGCCTCACGTGCGGTTGAAATTTTGATTATTACCGCCTGGAGATTAAATTTAGCAGGTCTGTTAAATACACCGGATCATTTTCATAATGCCTATTTGTATTCCAGGATCTTTTATTATATCGATCCGGTTGTACAGGCCAGGTTCAAAGCCTTATGTCGGGATCTTAAAGATTATTCTGTTCATGATATTTCCTGGGCAATAGAGTGGGGAGCAGTCGTTGATGAAACCACCCATCGCCCTTTGGAATGGATTATTGGAGAACAAATCGTACCGTTGTTTTCGGACCTAAAAAAATTGTTCGAATCCAAAGAATACCAGCAATTGGTGGAGGAAAAAAGTAAAGACTTTAAATTTAGCATGGATCTTAATAAATTTAACGAATATAAAATAAAAACAGGAGGATTGAATGAAGCTTAAGGCAATTCAATTGCGCAAAGGGAATATCATTGTGTTTAATGACGACCTTTATGTTTTAACCGATGTGATGCACATTGCTCCGGGTAAGGGACAGGCCGTCGTCCAGACAAAGATGAAACACATCCAGACCGGACAGAATGCAGAAAAACGTTTTCGTCCAGACGAAAATGTGGAAAAGGCTGAACTTGAAACCCGTAAAATGGAATACATTTACGATGAAGGTGACAATTTAATTTTTATGGATCAGGAAACTTATGAACAGATTCCCATCCATAAAGAATTTTTAGGTGATGCCATTTATTATCTGTTGCCCAATACTGTTGTGGATGTGAATTTTTATCAAAATAAACCAATAGGGGTAGAATTGCCCTTATCTGTAGATTTAAAAGTTGTGGAGACCGAGCCAACTTTAAAAACAGCTACGGTAACTTCTTCCTATAAACCAGCTGTTCTGGAGACCGGCCTGAAAGTGCAGGTTCCTCCTTTTATTGAAGAAGGAGAAGTTGTAAGAATTGACACCCGGGATGGCAAATATCTTGAACGTGTAAAATAGATCATCTGGAGCAGGTTGTTTTAAGCAGCCTGCTCATTTAATTAAGTCAATTATCAAAAAATCAGGAGATTTTTGAATGTGAAGCAGTCCAGTCAAAAGCACATTCTAATTGTGGAGGATGATCCTCATTACGCCATTATTGCCAAAGAACATATCAAAGAAGAATTGGACTTCCCGGTCGTTATCAGAAAGAATGGAACAGAGATCGAACCTCTTGACCTGGATAAAGCGTTAACCATAATTCTGGACTATAATTTACCTGATATTACCGGAATTGAACTATTAAAAAACATACGTAAAAGGACAAGAGTACCGGTAATTATATTAACCGGTTACAATGAAGCGGATCTTGCGGTCAAAGCTCTAAAAAGCGGGGCCGATGATTTCCTGGCTAAATCGCCACAAAGTTTGGCCTTATTGCCCCGGGTTATTAAAAGATCATTAAAAGAATTCATTCTAAAAGAAAAAGAAAAGAAAGAGAAAATTTTAAAGGAACGTCAAAGGGCGCAGTTAGAGACCTTAAGACAGATTCTGACAACACTGGCGCACTACATTAACAACTCGAACACAACAATTTTTGGCTATGCTCAACTGGCGAAAAATAACCCCACTAATAAGAATACTATCGAGAAGCTGATCGAAATTAGCATGAAGGAAACAAAACGGATTACTTTTGTGTTACAGGAATTAGAAAATTTAGTAAATCGATTAGAACTCCAGACTACCAGCTATCTGGATGTTCCCAATGCCATGTTTGATATTGAACGGAAAATAAACGATAAGATGAAAAAATTTTTGGAACAGCAGATCGGCAGGCACAGTTAATAAAGAAACTTGATAGCAATTCAATTTAATGTTATATTAAAAATTTAGATTAATTCACAAAGGAGGTGCTCCAGGTGAGACGGATTAATTTCTTGATCCATGTTTTAATGGTTGTCTTAATTGCTGGAATGACGGTTTTGGCTCAGCAAAAAGCCAGAAAACCGGAAGCGGGGCAAGCATACAATAGCGGCTTGGATCTTGCCAAAAAACAAAAATACCAGGAAGCCATTCAGAAATTCCAGACAGCGGTGGCTAATGATGACAGCTTTCCTGAAGCTCACTATATGATGGGCTATTGTTATAAAAAACTGAAAAAATATGATAAAGCCAAACAGCAGTTTAAAAAAGCGGTAGAGTTAAATAAAAAATTTGAAACAGCTTACATTGCCCTTGGAAATTTATTAGCCGATGAAGGTAACAATGAACAGGCCATTGCCACCTTTCAGGCTGTTTTAGCTTTCAATGATAAGTCAGCCAAGGCACATTACGGGCTCGGGAAAATTTACTACGAACAAAAGAACTATTCAAAAGCCGTAGAACATTTACAAAAGGCAGTAGAAAATAAACCAAATTATTCATTGGCTTATAACATTTTAGGGCTTTCCCTGGAACAACTTGGCAAATACAATGAATCCGTCAAAGCTTTTCAAAAAGCAATCGATACCGCTCGTAAGAATAGTTTAAAAGGCTCTTATTATTTCAGAATGGGAAAATCACTGGTCGAGGCCAAAAGATTTAATGAAGCTGAAAAAGCGTTGAATCAAGCCTTAAAATTGAGCCGTAATGCCATGATTAAAGCAGGAGCCAATTTCTATCTTGGTGAAGTTTACAAAAATCGTGGCCAAAAACAAAAAGCCCTGCAATATTATGAAAAAGCAGCCAAGCATCGTACCTGGAAACAGGCGGCTGAATATGAAATCGATATGATTAAAAATCCGGATAAATACGCTTATTAAAAGTTAAATCAAAAAGAAAGGAGCTTGTTAAAGCTTATGATTACAGTTAAAGTAAGAGAAGGTGAACCGTTCGAAAAAGCCTTTAAAAGGTTTACAAAAGCTTGTGAAAAGTCGGGCTTAATGGCAGATATTAAAAGACATCAGCACTATGAAAAGCCGAGCGAACAACGTAAACGCAGACTTAGCCAGGCCCGCAGAAAAATGCGTAAATTGATGGCAGAAATGAATCGCTAATCAAAATCATGAATCTTGAACAAAAAATTCAACAAGATTTAAAAGAGGCAATGAAGAGCGGAGACCGCTTTAAAGTGGACACCTTACGCGGTCTCATCGCTCAAATTAAGGATGAAAGAATCAAGCTGCGTCCAAAAGAACTTGAGGAAAAGGATGTCCTCACTGTATTGCAAAGAGCTGTAAAACGCCGAAAAGAATCAATAGCTCTTTACCAGCAGGGCAATCGACAGGATCTGGTTGACAAGGAACAAAAAGAACTTGAAATAATTCAGGAATACCTGCCCGAACAAATGTCTAAGGATGAAGTGTTGCAATTAATCGACCAGTCCATTGCCGAAGTGCAGGCTCAGTCTATTAAAGACATGGGCAAAGTCATGGGTAATGTCATGAAAAAAGTGCAGGGCAGAGCGGATGGTAAAGAAGTTCAGCAGCTGGTTCGCGAACGTCTAACGCAATTGTCAGAATGAACAGTCTGGATATTTTCCTTCTTATCTTTATCGCTTATTTCACCATTCGTGGTGTATTCCGTGGATTGATTAAAGAATTAATCATTGTTTTAGCTCTCATTTTAGGCTATTATTTGGCCATGTCTCTTTATGAACCGTTAGGCAAATGGCTTGTTTTAAACTTCAAATCCCTCCCGCAAACTGGTTCCCAAATTTTGGCCTTTGTACTCATTTTTGTAGTAGTCAATGTTGCTTTGCGTATCCTGGGTTCGGTGTTGGAAAAACTGATTAAACTGGTCTTTTTGAATCCATTAAACCGACTGGGAGGCGCTTTATTCGGTTTTTTAAAAAGTCTTTTTTTCCTCAGTATTATTGTCTTTATTTTAAGATTAATTCCTTACTCGCCAAAATTTCTGCAAAAAATTGGAGCCGGACAAAGTTTGATTTGGCCGTTTGTCGTTTATTTTTCGACATATGTCTTCCAGATTCTGGCCGCAGTAGTGCCCGGCATGGGTAGCCCCGATCAACTACAAAAGTTTAAGAATCTTTCCTTACCCGACCCATCAGTGTTACAAATGTTTAAGAAATAGTGAACTTATGTTTGGCTTTGATAAAGCAAAAGAAGCGCTGGAATTTGACCTGATACTGGACTGGATTGCCGGACGTTGTGTCACTGACAATGGCAAAGTCCGTCTCAAATCCAGCAGGCCGTTTAACGAAGCAGGCCTTTTAAAGCAGGCGCTGGCTGAAGTCCGTGACATGCGTGATGTCCTTAAGGTGGAGGGTGGTTTCCCCCTCTGGAATTTTGTGGATGTACGCGTACTGCTCAACAAAATTGAACCGGAATCCAGCTTTCTGGAAATTAAGGAATTTTTGGAATTACAAAATTTCCTTGAACTAAGCCGCGAGGTGCTACATTTCCGTCAAAAAATGGAGGAAAAGTACCCGTCCTTACAAAACATTTTAAAACAATTACAATCAACCGACCGCCTGCTGCAGCAAATTCAGTTTACCATTGACCCATCCGGCAGAATTTTTGACAATGCCAGTCCGGAGTTGAAAGCCATTCGCAAAGAGATTCAGCAAATTGACAACGAAATCCACATTCGTTTAGAGAGACTGTTAAAAAAATATGCTGAATTTTTACAGGAAGAATATGTTTCACTGCGGGATGGCCGCTTTGTGTTACCAGTGCGTGAATTTTCCGTTAATAAGGTGCCTGGTATTGTTCATGGACAGTCCGGTACGGGACAGACTTACTTTATTGAGCCCATGCCCATTGTGGATTTAAATAATCAATTACAAAAATTACACGCTGCTGAAAAAAAAGAGGAAATTAAAATCCTCAAACAGCTCAGTCAACTAACACGTGAATTTCAAACTGAACTGTTGCTTAATTACAATGTATTGCTCGATTTGGATGTACTGCAGGCCAAGGCCCGATATGCAAATGAATTTCAGTGCACGGCGCCGGATCTTAATGATCAATTTTCCTTTGAAATGAAAACAGCCTACCATCCCATTTTGCAAAAATTACATCCTGATCAGGTGGTACCACTCAATGTACATGGGGGCGATGATTTCAATGTTTTAATCATTTCCGGACCGAATGCAGGTGGTAAAACGGTGGCTTTGAAAACGGTAGGCCTGATTCAATTGATGTTTCAGTGTGGCTTTCATGTGCCCGTGGCTGAGGGTTCCAGATTACCGATTTGTTCGCAATTATTTACTGTTATTGGCGATGATCAATCGATAGAGAATGATTTGAGTACTTTTAGTTCCCACATTAATTCCATTAAATTTATTCTGGATCATGTGGAAGAAAACAGCCTGGCATTGATTGATGAGATCGGCAGCGGGACGGAACCGGGTGTTGGGGCCGCTCTGGCAATTGCCATTCTGGAAAGATTGAACCGCAGCGGTATTATTACTCTGGCCACCACCCACCAGAATCAGTTAAAAGTTTTTGCTACTGAAACCGAAGGCGTGGAAAATGCCGCCATGTTGTTTGATATGGAAAAATTGACACCTCTGTTTACCATGGAAATTGGTATTCCTGGCAGCAGCTACACCTTTGAAATCTGCAAGCGACTGGGATTAGATGAAACCATCATTGAACGCGCTTCAGAAATTACCGGAAAAGAGACGTTTGAGTTAGATCGCCTGTTGAGTGATCTGGCCCAAAAATCACACAAATATTTGCAGCTTTCGCGTGAGGTGAGTATTAAACAATCTGAACTGGACAGCCTGCTGGAACTGTACCGCATCCGATCGGAAACCCTGAAAAAAGAGATGAAAAAATTGGACAAGGAGGCCAAAAAACAGGCTGCACAGCTGCTAACAGACGTCAATAAAAAAATTGAAAAAGCGATTAAAGAAATCA
>CAYNLJ010000099.1:0-7151 GCA_964398005.1 uncultured Caldithrix sp.
GTAGTACCCGGGCCCTACACCTTTATTCTAAAGGCAACCAAAAAAGTGCCCAAATTATTGTTAAGCAACCAAAAAACGGTAGGTATTCGTATTCCGGATTCCATTGTAGCCCAGGCTCTGGTTCAGGAACTCGGTCGGCCGATTTTGAGTACCAGCGTACCCCAGGGCTCCGATGGTTACTACACCGATCCCATGGAAATTGCCGAACGGTTTCAGTACGAAATCGATTTGATTTTGGATGCCGGGGTGATGTTTAATAAGCCCTCCACTATAGTGGACTTTTCCGGTCCTGAACCGGAAATTTTACGCGAAGGTTCGGGTGATATTGACCAGCTCTACTTTTAATCAACTAAATCCTGCAAGAGTTTTCTCCGACCTAATATTTTAATTCTTGAAGTTTTTGCGAACTCTCTTCAGAAAGACGAAGTTTGCTGGCATTTTTGCCAAAAGGCCAGCTTATTCCAGATCTATTATTTCAGATCATGATCGACTGGATTAGGGTGAAGTAGAACAATTGTGCTTATTATGAGCTGCGATTTTACCCTCAGCGCCTAAGTTCATAGATGAATATGCTTTTAACCTGTAGTTTTCCGATCACAAACAAACGATCTGGCATGCTGAAGATTGTGGTTTTGCCATGGAATTTCTCTAACCTTGCTACCCGGCTTGCAAAATTCAAAAATTTTTCTCAAACTAAAAATAAACGAGGAAAAGCGCATGAAGCACCGTTGGCAGGCTTTTCAAACCTGGATGTCAGAGATCTTACCCCGCTTACCTGAATTGTCCGTTTTGAAAAACAACCATCCGACCTGGTTGTACAATGAAAAAAGAACCCCGCAGAATGTCTTTCAAATTGCTTTGATCTATCTTTTTATGGAAGACCACCCATTGTGGGAAAACACCAAAAACATTTTAAACAAACTGGCCTTAACAGAAGAATGGCAAACAGTGGCCTCATTTCTGTTGGGGGTGAGAGAAGAGTTGCAACATGAAATTTGTAACTCTACCGTTAGTATTCCTCCAAATACTCAAGGTTTAACGATTGAAGAAGGTCAGCTGTTTTTACAAACCTGGAAGACTTTCTTCCCTGAAGGAGTTGAAATTTCAACTAACCTTGATCTGGCCAGAAAGGATTTGTTACAAAAGCGAACGATTAAAATTAAGAAGAAGAATCCGCAGCCGATTGACGACCCTGCCCGCCAAATTCTTTTTACTTCCAATGTTTTATTGCGACCACCACTCAAAATAAGTGAAAAACTTTCACCAAACATTTTAAAAATCGTAGAAGCCAATCAATCAGAACAGCAAAAATTTTGGTACGACCACCCCATCCCGCTGGACGCTCCGGCCCAAAATAACGAAATTTTGTACGGCTTGAATGGTTTAGAACAGATGATGACCTTTGAACAGCAGCGTGGTAATGCTAGGGCCGGTCAAAAATTAAGTTGTGTGCTTTCCTGCTCCGTGACTCACACTTACCTTCATCAAATCGCCAGAGAATATGTCGGTCAGCTGATCGCTGAACAGGGAAGGTTTAAGCATTTGAACATCTACCTGTTTACGGAAACGGACTGTCGGGAAATAGTGGAGACTATTTTAAAGCCCGCAGCCAAACATTATTTTGCGGTAAAAGAGGCCGACTTTTCAGTTTTTGGAGTTGATGGTGAGTACGGCAGGCATTACAGTTTTTTAAAAGCAATTGCCGCCTTCTGGCAGGTTTTGATTGAACCAGAAATAAAAGCAACTTTTAAGATAGATCTGGATCAGGTGTTTCCTCAGCAAAAACTGGTTCAGGAAACCGGACTTTCGGCACTGGAACATTTTAAAACGGATTTATGGGGAGCTGAAGGAGAAGATTTTCGACAACGATCAGTTTACCTTGGCATGATTGCCGGGGCCTTGGTCAATGCCACCGATATCGGAACGTCTCTTTTTACTCCGGATGTCCGGAACCCAAAGTCACCTGAAGCTCCTGAAGAGTACATTTTTTTTAGCAGGTTACCCCAGGCTCTGTCAACAGAGGTCGAGATGATGACCCGCTACAACCATCCGCCATTGGATGGGCAGACTAATTGTCTGCAGCGCATCCATGTAACGGGTGGCACCAACGGCCTGCTGGTCCGGGCATTATTTGAGTACCAGCCATTCACACCTTCCTTTGTTGGCCGGGCAGAAGACCAGGCTTTTATTTTAAGTGTCTTTAATCAGAAAGCGCCATTACTGCGTTATGTTCACCAACCGGGATTGATCATGCGACATGACAAGGAACTGTTTGCGCAGGAAGCCATCAAAGCAGCAGAATTGGGCAAAATAATTGGTGACTATGTGCGCATGATCTATTTTAGCGCTTACGCCCGCTGGCTTGATCCGCAGTTGACAAACATTAAACAAGAGCTTGATCCTTTTACCGGAAGTTTTATTTCACCAATCCCTAAAACAGTTGTTTTGCTGCGCTTTTTATTAAAAGGGCTGGAACTGGCTCAACACCAACAGACTGAAACAGTTGGCGAGTTTTTACAAATTGGAATTAAACGTCTTCATGAAGCATTGGAATTTACCAAAGGAAGCCCATCACCATTGACCAAACAAATTGAACAGGAAAAAAACTCCTGGGCACTTTACTACCGGGTTTTGAAAAAGTTACAGCAGAAGATCAGTGAGCAAGATCCGTTTGCGCTTGATATAAAAGAACTGGCAAATCAGCTGATTCAAAGAACAAAATTGTAATGGAACGGACCTGCATTCATTAAGCAATAAGAAGCGAGTTACAGGACAACGAAGTTTTAGGTCATGATTTTCATGATTTAAAAAACAAGCTGCCGGGTCGACTTCCTGGCTATGAAAACATGCCGGCAGAAGCAACACCTATTAGATTGTTGATCCGAATTGTTTTTAACTAACCTAAAAATTGTCAGGCTTAAATCAAAGAGTTAGAAAAAAAATTAAGCTTTTAGTTAATTTACCGATAATTTAAAAGGAGAGGCGAACAAGGAGTAAGTTCAGTAAATGATCAAAAAAGTAAAAGTCGATCAGTTAAAGCCGGGAGTCTTTGTCTCGGACTTTAACTGCCGCTGGTTATCACACCCGTTTATTACAAATAAAAAAAAGATTCGGGATTATAAAGACATTGAAAAGATTAAACGGAGTGGTATAACGGAAGTATTTATTGATACTACCAAGGGTATTGATATCACTGAATCCTTTTCGAAAGAGGAATTTTTAGAAAGTTTCAAAAATGAATCGTTCCCTAACTTATCTGATTATGACCTGAATTTAGAGGTCAAAGTTCCTCTAAAAAAAGAGTTAAAGAAGGCCTACGAAATTCAAAACAAGGCCTACGAAGTAATTCAGCAGGCGTATCAGGAGGTACGCTACGGCAATAGTTTAAAATTTGAAGCTATTAATCAGGTCGTCACCGATATCGTTGATTCTATCACCCGTAATCAGGATGCCATGTTGCTTATCTCCAGCATAAAGGAAAAGGATGAGTACACATTCGAACATTCTCTTAATGTTTCCGTCCTGACTGCCGGATTTTGTAAAGCGCTCAATATGGAAAAAGAGGAGGTGGTAGAATATACTCTGGGTTCCATGTTACACGATATCGGGAAGAGTAAAATTCCCATTGAAGTTTTAAATAAACAGGGTTCTTTAAGTCCAAAAGAATTCAGCCTAATGAAAAAACATGTAGAGTTTGGAATAGAAATCGTTAAAGATAATCCACATATAACAGACAACATGTTTGCATTTATTGCAGAACATCATGAACGGGAGAATGGAACCGGGTACCCGAGAAAATTGATAGGAGAACAAATTTCCAAAGCTGGTAAAATTGGTGCCATTGTAGATGTCTATGATGCTTTGACTACTGACCGGGTCTATCATCCAGCGGATCAACCTTCTGAAGCCATAAAAGACATGTATGTTCAGCGTGGCCTTTTTTTTGACGAAGAACTTCTGGAACAGTTTATTCTTTACCTGGGCATTTATCCTGTAGGAAGTCTGGTAAAGTTGGACAGCGGCTTTTTGGCTATTGTCATAGAATCCGGGCGACAAAATTTGCTTAGACCGCAAGTCAGGATCATTTATGATCTTAAAAAGGGGATTCCTATTCCTCCCCGTAATTTAGATTTGTCCAAGGGGATTGGTGAATTGCATAATGTGGTTGGCATTGTAGATCCCGCCTTTTACCAGATTGATGTTAAAAAATATCTGCTGCAGATGATTTATGGGTAAGATAGAGCCATTGCACTTAATTTACCGCTCAACACAAAAGACGAAAAAAAAATGAATTACAAAGTTGAGTGGGAAATGCTTACAGCAATTTTTGTCCCTTCCTATTACCAAAATTTTTACCCTCTAGATAAAAAGCAAATTAAGCAATTTTAAGCATCAACCGGACATTGTAGTTTTTTAAGGAAGACAAAGGCAGAAAAACTTAACAATCCAAAGGTAAATAAAATAATAGCCGGTGGAATTAAGTGGAACAGTGCACCTGTTATTAAAGGAAATACCGAAGATATGATGTTCATGGCTCCAAATACGCCACTGAACAGCACCCGATTTTCATCATTGGAAATTTCCAGCAAACCACCTTCGATGGAAATTTTGTACGCGCTGATGCCGCATCCCACATAAAAGAAAAACAGAAAAAGCACAAAAACGACTTTTAAATTCAGAATCAGGAAAGCAAGCAAGGGCATGGAACCGATTAATAAAATGGTAATCCTGAACAGTCCCTTAAATCCTTTGGTTTTAACAATTTTTCTCCAGAACCAGTTAGACAAAATCATGCCCGCATATTGAAAAAGCAGCAAGTTTCCAATTAATAGACCGGAAAAGTCAAATTTGCCTTTTAATGATCCTGTAATAAAAGGGATTAATATCAATGATGCCGAAAGAGCATTGGCAATTAAAACCAGGTTCAAAAGATTGTGGTTCTCTTTTAGGATTTTTGGAATGTTTTTTAGAAGTACTAAAACAGAATAACTTTTATTGTGGAGCGCAACCGGTTTCTCTTTTAAAACCCAAAATCCCAATGAAGCGATTAGTAACATGGCGCTGGCCATAAAAAACAGCTGTACATAGTTGGCCGGGAAGGCATGCTGCCGTAAAATAATATTAACCACAACCGCAGACAAAGCCAATCCCAAAGCACTTAGAGCCTGTTTGGTTACTATCAGATGTTTACGCTGATCGCCGCTGAAACTCAGGCCCAAAAGATGTGTGTAAGAAAGTCCGGCAAAAGCGCCGCTAAAGGTAAACAACAACATCCACAAATAAACGTTAATAATAAACGGTACAAAATCAGGGTGGTGTAAAAACCAGAAAATCGTACCACCAATACCAGCTAAGGCCAAAACACGCAAATTAATGCCTAACAGAAGATAGGGCTTTTTTAAGGAACGTCGGCTTAAGAAAGGTGTAAAAATCAATTGAGAAACCAATGGGATGCCAATAGATAAAAAAGTCAAAATGCCAATGTGCCACATGGCGCCACCGGCTTTAACAATTAAAGCCGGTAACACGGTATTGTAGTCGGTAAAAGCAGAGGTAAAAGAAAACCATAACGCATGCCACAGAAAACCGTAATAATTTCTTTTTTCCAAATCCCTGTTTCCTGTTAAATAATTTGTAGTTGGATGAATAGCCCAACTCTAAGTTACAAAATTGGAGGAAAAAGGCTTTAAAAAAATTAGAGTTAGCCTTCGGTACAATATTTGCTTTTACCGCTAAAAAAAAGTAAATTCATTAGCTTTAAATTAATATATGTGCAACAGGAGGTTTTTTTCGAATGGTAAAAACTGAAATAAAAAAATTATCTAGTTCCAAGCGTGAGTTAAAAGTAACTCTGCCAAAGGAACAGATTGATGAAATTAGAGAAGATCAGGCCAGACAGATCCGTAAAGAGGTACAGGTGCCCGGTTTCAGAAAAGGCAAAGCGCCGCTGGGCATGGTTAAAAGACGTTACGAAAGCCTGATTGAAGCTTACACTCTGGAAAAGGCTGTTGAAAAGAGTTTAGAACTGGCCAGTGAACAGGAAAAGATTGATATTTTGGGTACTCCGGAAGCCAAAGAGGTAAATTTTGATGATGATGGCAACCTGGTATCTCAGATTGAATTTGAAACTTATCCGGAAATTGAACTTAAAAAGTACAAAGGCATTGAACTCACACGCGACAAATATGTGATTACAGATCAGTTGGTGGAAAACAATATTCAGCAATTGTTGAAAGAACGCGCCGAAATTTCTCCCAGCGATGGCCCTGTAGCCGAAGGTAATCTGGTTAAGGTGGATATGCAGGAGCTGGATGAATCGGGTGTGCCGGTCGTTGGTCGCAAATATGAGGATGTGGAATTTCAGGTTGGTGAAGGCCGTTTTGACAAGGAGATTGAACTACAGCTGGTCGGCGCAAAAAAGGGTGAAACCAAACGGGTAGAAAAAGTTTACCCGGAAGACTTTCCTCAGAAAGAATTCGCTGGTAAAAAAGAACTCTACGACATTACGGTAAAAGAAATTTCCATTGAAACGCTTCCGGAATTAAACGATGAATTTGTCCAGGAACTGGGCGACGAATCTTTAAAGACGGTTGAAGATTTGAAGAAACGGATCAGGGAAAACCTGGAACGTCGATATGAAGATGAAGCTAAGGCACGACTGGAAGATGATTTGATTCAGACCTTGCTTTCCGAAAATGAATTTGATGTGCCCAAAGCCATGGTAGATAATTATTTGGACAGCCTGGTGCGCAATGCAAGGTTACAATATCCCAATGCCAGAGAGGAAGACTTGCGTCAGGCTTACCAGGCCAATGCAGAAACCATGGTCAAATGGTACTATTTCATGCAAAAAGTGGCCGAAGCCGAAAACATTGAAGTGACCGATGAAGAGATCGACAAGTTTCTTGAAGAGAAGGTGGAAAAGGAAGAAGATCGTAAAAAAATCAAAGAAAATCCAAATCAGGTTTTACGCCTGAAAGATGATCTGTTCTACGAAAAAGTTAAAAATTTTCTGTTAGAACAGGCAGAAATTAAAGAAAACGAAATCGTACTCGATTGATAAAAGTGTTGAAAGCACATAGAAAGGAGCAGGCACATGCCTCTGGTTCCCATTGTTATTGAACAAACCGGACGTTCGGAACGGGCGTACG
>CAYNLJ010000100.1:0-7109 GCA_964398005.1 uncultured Caldithrix sp.
AGATTATTGATTTATTGTTATCCTCCTATGACACCATTCTGCAAAAAAACAAAGAACTGGAGCAAATCAATAAAGAATTAAAAGATGCCTTAAATCAGATTAAGCAATTAAAGGGCATGCTGCCCATCTGTTCGCATTGCCATAAAATTCGTGACGACGAGGGTTACTGGCACCGGGTGGAAGAATACATTGAACAACATGCGGATGTCTCTTTTACCCATAGTCTCTGCCCGGATTGCCTGGTAGACCTCTACCCCGAATACGCTGAAAAAATAAAAAAGCGTCAGGCCGACAGCGAAGATGATGAATGAGCAGATTCTAATTGTTGAAGACAGCCTTTCGCAACGTTTTTTTCTGGAGAAGGTGCTGACCAGTGAAGGGTTCAAGGTTTTTAGCGCAGCCAATGGCAGACAGGCTCTTGAACAACTTGCTGCGCACAGAATCGACCTGGTCTTAAGCGACATTAACATGCCCGAAATGGATGGCATTCAATTAACAAAAACCTTGAAGAACAAAGATGCCTTCCAGTCCATTCCGGTCATTTTAATGACCACACTCAATGAACCCCAGGAAATAATACCTGTCATAGAATCCGGCGCCGACTTCCTCTTTTTAAAGGAATTTGAACCGGCGGCCTTGAGTACTTTTATTAAAGATGTTTTAGGAAACAAGTCCCTTTTGGACCCGATGCGGCCCAAAACTATTTTGAAGAACTTCTACTTTGGAGATGAAAAAACTTTTAACACCAGTGATCAGCAACTTTTAAGCCTGCTGCTCTCTACCTACCGCAGTGCGCTTCAAGCCTACCAGCGCTATTACCATTTTAAATTCGAACTAAACAAGCTCCAGAAGCAATTAAATCTTCAGAAATCAGCAGCGCCCGAAATCGATACTACACTGCTCAAGACGTTTATCAATGAATTCAGAACACCTTTAAACAATGTTTTACAGCTGATTGATCTTTTAAAAGAGACGAATGATCAAACCGAGCGTGAAATTCAGGCTCAGCTGGCCGCGATTAACTCTGATCACCTGATGAACTTATTAGACGATTTGCAAAAAGCCGTCGATTACCAGTTTAAGGGCGAACCTCTCCCTGTCCGGGAAATTGAATTCAACATACGCGATTGCATTGAAGATGCCATTTCTCCTTTTGTAATCAATGCCGCAGAAAAACAAATCGATTTAACGGTTCACCTGGCTACCGACTTACCTCATTTCATTAAAAGTGATCCGAATTATTTGAGGCATATGATTTTTTTTGTTTTGGATTCTCTCTTCCAAAATCTCAATAACTGTGCGCTTTCACTCGAAGCAGTACCAGTTGACGAAAAACAGTTTAAACTCAGTTTCACCTTTCCCCAAAACGAAAAACTTAATGCCTTATTAACCGCAACAAAAAATAATTCTCACCAAGCCCTTTTTGATTATCTTCAAAAAAATCTACATTACCAGCTTCGATTGACCGAACAGGATGATCAGAAACAGCGATTTGAAGTTCAGATTCCTTTTAAGGAAGTGAAAGGCAAACCGGATATGCCAGATTTTGATCTGAACAATGTACGCGCCCTGATCTGTTCTGACCAGTGGATGAGCGGAATGGTTCTTGAAGAACGGCTAAAACAATGGGGAATGAAAGTAAAAGTTTGTAATGACCATCAAAAGCTAAATGCTGTTCTTTTGCAGGCAAAACAGGCAGGTCAGCCGTTTCAGCTACTCATCTTTGATGCCCGGCATGATGACGATTCACCTTTTGAATTACTTAAGCAAATCAGTACCAGCGATCAATATCCGAAACCGGGAATTATTTTATTGACCAATTTTGGAAAACCGGGGGATGCTAAACGCAGCCTGGAAAGCGGTGTTGCGGCCTACCTGCTAAAGCCCGTCCGTTCCAGAGAACTGCAAAAAGCCATTCATGCCGTATTAAATAAAGCCAAACCAGAGACCTATCTGGTGACCCGCCATAGTTTGAAAGAAGATGAAACTCCGTTTCGCATTCTGGTTGCCGAAGACAATCGCGTCAATCAAAAACTGATGCTGTCTGTTTTAAAAAAGGCCGGCTTTGAAGTCGAATTGGCAGCCAATGGACAGGAAGCGGTGGAACTGTTTAAGCAAAAATCATTCGATCTGATTTTAATGGACATGCAAATGCCGGTCATGGACGGTTACCAGGCTACGCGGGAAATCCGTAAAATCGAAAGCAAACGCGGTAGCCACACACCAATCTTTGCGCTGACCGCCAGCGATGATCCAAGGGAAATTCAGGGCGCTTTAAAAGCAGGCATGGATCAGGTTTTGCCTAAGCCATTGAATTTAACAGTGCTGAAAGAAAAGATTGCCGAAATAAACCTCACCCATGCCATGCCCGATTTGGAATAAAAATTATTTTCGAAACTTAATTCCCTTGCCCCACAGGCGGAAGGTTAGGGAAGATTCAAATCTCGAAATCACAGACCTTCTTTTTTCATCGATTGAAAAGGATATTTTTTCAGCATCCACAACCAAAGTCCTGTACCCATTACAAATAGTATTAAAAACAATATCAACACACCCCATTGCGGGATGAAAGAAATTTCTTCCAGTTTAAAGTAGGGACTCAAATACGATTCACGCAAAATATCCCGCATAATAATCATCATCACCATAATGACCAATATAACCATCCCAATAGAAAAAACAGGTACCTGAAGCAAATCGCCTTTTAATTTACGCGACATCATGATAATGGTCAGGATGGTCAAAATAAGGCCTAACACCAAAAAGGCCGAGGCAATCTTATTTTTGCCCATGAACAACATCATTTGTTCTTTAGGCAGGGCCATTAAAAACCAGATACCCACAATCACCTGAGCCATGGTGGCGAACATGAAGTAACGTCCTCCGTGTCGAATCAAAAAACGGGCAAATTCCGGATCTTTTTTACGCTTCAGGTAGCCGGTTAAGGCAACAAACAAGCCGCCAATGGCCAGAGCCGCAACCACAAAGTGCAAATAACGCGGAATCAAACTCGGTTCATTCAGGTGCAGATTAAAACCGGCAGGATCTGCAAAATATTTGGCAGCCCAGTGTTCGGGATGGAGCGCCAGGGTCATATTATTCGAGTAAATAAAGGCAATAACCAAAGTGAGAAGCACACTCAGCAATAAAACCGGTGTCTGAAATTTCCCTTCGCTCTTTCGAAAAGAGACGAAATAGTAACCGTAGTAGGCAATGGTTAGTAAAATAATCACTGAAAACCAGAACCAGCCCATGATGATGGAAGAAGTGTACAAAAATTGTCCGTACAGTACCTGTACAAAAAGCAGCGGCGCCACACCCAAGGTGATGGTGGCTGGTAAAAGATTGGGCAATTTGTGTTTCAAATTTTCAAATAAGCGACGATGCATCTCGTCCTGTCTTTTTAAGCGGGCGAAAAAGGCGATAACTGCACTGCCTAATAACATGTTCATGGCCAGCAGGTGCAGCAAAAAAGTAACCGTCAATAAAAGCTTAAACAACCAGAACGGTCCGGGAACCGGATTTGGATCTAAGGCCGGAATGAAATTTTGCACGTTCATAACTCCCCCAATCGTTTAGCGACTTTTTAAGTACTCAATCAGAGCATCTTTTTGTTGTGGCGTTAGATGTAACATGGGCATTTGTTCCATCATATCCGGTAAGTTGTCCAACACTTCATAGGCGGTTTCCTGATCGGTGTCCTCGAAAAAGGCCACGGCCGCCTCTTCTGCCGTGGGCTGATGGCAACGGCCACAGATGTTTTTAAACAACAATTCACCGGATTGCAGGTTTTGTAAAGACACACCTGATACCTGTTGCGACAAATAGTGCGCCAGGGCCATTCTTTCCTGGTCGGTACCGGCAAAGGGCGGCATGACGCCATTGCGCATCAGTTCCAACCCCTTTAGCATTTCGGCTAACGTTGCTTCATCCCATTGATATTTTTTGATGTAGCCGGTCACGGAACGGTAAGCATTTAACGTGTGGCAACTCATGCACTGCAGGCGAAAAATTTCGCGGCCGGCCTGGTCCATATTTTCGTTGGTAATTTCTTTATGGGATGCCCATTTTGCCGATTGTAACAGGCCATTTTCCTGAAACTTTTCAACGGTCAAACCCTGGTCGCCGGGCATGGCTTCGGCAAACAGCGAATTGCCATAAAGATAACCGGTAATGACATACGGTTTGCGGATGGATTCACGCACAAATTCGAAGGACCACATGGTCACAAATGCGGTGCCGGTAATGATCAGCGCCAAAATCAACGACATGCGTGAAGGTTTAATTAAGGAAAGCAAAGCCAGCAAGAAAGTGATAAGCGCGAAAAGCCCCATCAATTTAAAATAAAAAGTAGCGGTCTCAATTAACCCCTCTGCATTTTGCCAAAATTCCGCAGGTATAGCTCCTTTGTACCAAACAGCGGCCAGGCCGACCAGTACAAAGGCCGGGATAATCCAACTTAAACTCCATTTAACTATTTTGCCCTTTAAATCAGCCTGCCTAAGCACCGAAGCCGTCAACAAAGCGTAAATGCCTGCCAGTGCCAGCGAGAAAAGAAAGCGTGTAAATAACGACGGCCAGTAAGTCGGATTAAAAAAACCATCCAGAAAGGCATGGCTTTGCAGCCATTGGCCGGGTGTTAACATGAAGGTAATCATGCCATTGATGACCACCATACTCATAAAGGCCGCGATAAAGTAAATCCAGCCGTAGGTCAGATGCAGTTTGCGGTCCACCTTTTGCCAACCGTAGAGGTAAAGCAAGGCAGCCGTAATTTCCAGGAAGAAAAAGATCCACTCGATGGCCCAGGCCCAGACAAAGGCATGAATCAGGTTACTGGTGCCGGTGGGCTGAATTAAGCCAATGGTAAACCATATGCCCACTCCTGTTACCACGCCAAAGACTACAGTGACCAGCACAAAAAATTTGCTGTGTTTCTTCAGCCAGTCAAGCAGCTGTTCATCATTTTGCCGGTAGGCCTTGTGTTCTGTTAAAACCAGAAACAAACCACCACCCACAGCAAAATGTGAAATAAACACATGCACTACCGACACAATGGCCATCAATAAGCCGGTGCCAAAGCTGACTTCCCAAACAGGATAATTCATCGTTCCTCCCAGCATACAATTTGTACCACGCAAAGTGACATTGAAATATTAGGAAAACTTTCAGATAAAATCAACAATGTTGCCGGAAACTGGTTAATGGCTGATTGGATTTTAGTTTGACCTTAAGGAATGGCGATGAGCCGAAGGGACAAGAAAGTTAAGAGTTAAGCGTTGAAGAGTTAATAGCAGTTGCTAAGCATAAGAGTATAAGAGTTCAGAGTGTAAGAGGGAGGCAAAGCATTCCTGTTTTGGAATTAATCGAATGTGCGGATGCAAATATTTAAAAGGAAAATTAATCCTGAAACTAAATCTGTGGTCATCTGTGTAAATCAGTGGCCAAAATTCGGTAGCCGCAGACTTTACTTCTGCGCGCGTAACTCAAGCTTCAGCTTGAGAGCTTTCCCTTTTTAGCCACAAACCGTTACTCTGTCAGCCGAATGTGGTTGGAATAAATCCAGGGACGGTGGTTGAGTTTTACTTCCACCCGGTAAACACCCGGCTTTCCGGCTTCAAAAGTCACGTCGCTGCCGCTTTTTTCATCCATCGGTTTGCCATTGTGAATCAGCAAAAGATTGGCTGCTTTGGGCAAATGGACTTCAAACACCGTGTTGGGTCGCCAGACCAGACTCTCCCCCATAGTGGCCTGTCCCTCACTGTTTTTAGCCACAAAGCCAAAGCCTCTGGCCTGTCCCAGATAGTTGTGAGAAATAAAACAACGGGCTTCTTTTAGTGCCCGGTAAATTTTTTGCAACGCGCTTTGCACGTCTTCACCAACGCTGATCGGTTCATCACTCAGTACATGAGTACGAATGGTCCGAAATGAAACCTTGTAGCGGAAGACGCGAATCGAAAAAGGCCCCCACAATCGATGCAGAAAGCCATGGGCATCCACACCGCCAATTCCTACGACCTTACGTTTTAAATTCAATTCATCCCAGCGGGCCAATGTTTCTTCTTTGGGAGAAATAATGGAACGCCGGGGATGCCAGATGCGCCAGATTTTGTTAAAATGGGTCAGCCCCTCCATCCATTCAGACATCTGATTCCAGATTTCAATACCATGAATCAAATCAGAATTCCACAACGTCCAGGGATAAGGCGGGTATTTGGAAATGTGTTTACGCGATTCGTCAGGATGAGCAATAATCCCCAGACCGCCTGACTGATGCACACGCTGCACATAGTCTTCAGCTTTCATGGGTGGACCAAGTTCTTCGTCGATACCAAAAGCCAGGTAGTGGTTTTTGTCTTCGGCATCATTAATCTCATTGCCAATTCCAACCAACAGATTACCGTACCAGCCTTCAAAGCCTTCCAATTTACCGCGCAGAGTATTATGGTCGGTAATCAGCAAAAAATCGACACCAACTTCATTGGCAATTTGGGCAATTTCAGGAATAGGCCGTGTTCCATCACTGAACACAGAATGCACATGAATGATGCCCTGATATTCAAAATATCTTTTAGTGGATTTCAAGCAAGAGCCTCCCTAATGCCGTTCCCAGACAGTCGGCGACAAAATCCTTCCAGGAAAAAAAATTATTTTTACGACTGGCATCCCTCAATTCTTTACCAAGCCCAAGTGAAATTGAAAAACTAACAGCTAACTTACGACTTTTGGGCTTTGACCAATCGAATTGTTGTTCAAGGGTTTTGGCGCTGGCCACGGTCACCATCATGCTTCCCAAAAAATGCAGCCCTTTATCAGGCGCCAGCCAGGGATCACGAAACTTAATTTTAACAGAATCTTGAGGCGCGGGTTGTGCGCCATGCACATTAAAGGGGCTTAAAACGAAAAGAAAAATTCCCAATACGAAAAGTTTAAAACCTGATTTGCGCATGAAATCCCAAAAAGTTTGAATCGAACATCGGAATTAATGTCAGCCGCATGGCCTGGTCAAATTTGTAGAGGTAGGCACTGGCATAGGCATCAGCCATGGTCAGCAGATAGGCGGCGCCAAAATACCAGCTGTATTTGGAACGTTCATCGCGATATTTGGT
>CAYNLJ010000101.1:0-1409 GCA_964398005.1 uncultured Caldithrix sp.
ATTCCGCAAGGTCTTTTTCAGAATGGACAAGTTGGTCTCTTAATAATGCGTCCTGCTGTTGGTCAGAAGAAGTTTTTATGGTGCCTTTAATTGGTTCACTTTGTACCAGGCTGCCTTTTTGAAACCAGAAGCGCTCCGGTGAGACGGAGATGAGTTGGAAGTTGGGCAATTGCAGGTAAAAGCCAAAAGGGGCCCGCGTTTTTAAATGCCAGTCGCTGAACAGTTCAAAGCCATTCAGCCAGGCCTTTCTGGAAAAACGAATGGTGTAATTTAGCTGGTAAAATTCGCCCTCCGCAATCAGTTGGCGGATTTGCCTGATTTTTTGTAAATAGTCTTCCTTGCCCTCGTTAATGATGGTTTCGGATGGTCCATTGCTGATTGCCGGTAAAACTCCGAGATCCAGTTTGGGCAAGGACGACTTGAAATGTAAAAATCGTCCGGAATCCTGCTGCAGTAAAAAACCTTCAGCCGGAAGCAGGCAAAACCAGTCCGGCAATTGATAAAAATCGTTCACTGGAAGTTTTAATTGCCGCAGTCCATAATCGTACGAAAGCAAAAGTAGGAAAAATAGTTCCTGATGGGATTTCAGCGAGGTCTCAAGCAGATGAACCAGCTTCTGCAAAGAAAGATCAAGCTGACCTGTGGGGCCTTCCGGTAAAAGGACCTTGGTGCCTTGATTTTCATCAGGCAAAAACAGGGCAGCCCAGCTGTTAACGATGACCTGTGTTTCCCCAAAATCAGGCAAGGGCCAGTTGGGAGCCCAAAACACCGGCTGTCCCGAACTCAGCGGTGGTTGGGAATCCAGATATTCGAAGCGAATGGAGGCAACGTATTTTTTAAGCCAGCTTTCCATGTACCATGCTCACAAAATTTTTAATGATTTGTAAACCGTTTGGGGTCAGAAAAGATTCCGGATGAAATTGCACACCAAAGACCGGCAGGTGTACATGTTGAAAAGCCATGGGGATTTGTTTGTAAATCGCCGTTACTTCGAGTTCCTTCGGGATCTGGTCGCAGATGAGTGAGTGGTAGCGGGCGGCATTAAAGCGGCTGGGCAGCCCATCAAACAGGGAAGAAGTGGCCGTTTGCTGTACCAGACAGGCCTTGCCATGAACCGGCTGCTCTGCACGAATTGTTTTTCCGCCCAGCGCTTGATTGATGATTTGCATGCCCAGGCAAACGCCCAGAACCGGCTTATGGGACATGTACTCTTGGAAAACCGCCATAGAGTAGCCGGCCTTTTCCGGTCTTGAAGGCCCGGGTGAAATGACCAGACCATCAACCTTTGCGGCCGTTTCTTTTAGCCTGGGGTCATCGTTAAACAGAACCTGAACGTTGGCACCTGCCATCACCAGGTAATGGTGTAAATTGTAGGTAAACGAATCGTAATTATCGATTAAAAGCAAATT
>CAYNLJ010000101.1:1509-7039 GCA_964398005.1 uncultured Caldithrix sp.
GGTAATGGTGTAAATTGTAGGTAAACGAATCGTAATTATCGATTAAAAGCAAATTTATCCCGGGCATAAAAAATCTTCTATCAGTTGGATTAAAAGAGGTTACGCCAAAAAATCACCAGACCATGGGCACGTAGCCCTGATGGATTAAATCTGAGATTTTGGCACCAACATAATCAACGGTTACGCCCTGTTTTGCCAGATGATCGCTAATGCCTTGCTCATCGGCCAGGGCACGACAGGCAACCACCTGCTGGTTCATGTCCAGAAAGTCCTGCACCATTTCACGAAATTGCTGATGATTTACCAACAAATTTTCAGCAGGACCGAAGATAAACAACTTCACTTCTTCCATCCATTGATTGGCCAGACAATTGGTGGCGTACATCATGGCCGTAACAGCCTTATCCGCTTCTCCGGTGCTGATAATGATTAACAGCTTTTTCATTTCTCTCCTATTACATCCAAAATGGTTATGTGTTTTGCACCATCATATTTAATCATGAGAGGTTTCAAGTCTTTTACCTGTCTCAAGATAATAATTAATGGCTTCTTCCCAATCTTTCAGATTATGTGCGTACATTCTTTGCAGGGCTCTTTCATTGATTTTGTTTCCTCTTTCTGTTAGGCCCTGATAGGTGTAGGTGATTTCCGCTTTGGTCATTTGATCAGGGATTTCTTCCCAACAGCGAATGGTTATCCACCAGATGCGTTCCGGTGTAAATACGGTGTATTCCAGAGAAGCCTCTTCCGGAAGATATTTGGACAAAGTCCAGATGTAGTCAGGTTCCTCATGAGAAGGGTGAGCCGTAGTTTTGAAAACCATGTGTTCTTCTACTTCTCCGGAAGTGGGATGAATCATCTCCGGGTCCCAGCCGGCAGCCCATTCTTTTTCCTTAATGGGGCCGAAAAGCGGGAATACCTTTTCTAAGGCAGCATTCAGTGCAATAACACTGGTTTTTGAGATACGTTGCGGTGAAAATACAGCTGACATTTTTTTAAACCTTCCATTATCAAAAATCCCCCTCCCTGAATGTCTGCGAAACAGTTAGGAAGGGGGAAGTTTTTGAAATTTATTCTGTGTACTTGAAACTTAAAATCGATCGCCCTGTTGCATCAGGCCGGATTTTTTGGAAATGATTTCCTGCCAGTTGGGGTTTTGCAATTCCTTCCGGTAGCTGGAGTGAATCAGTTCGTATTCACCAAAGCCACGTTCATCGACAAAAACAAATTCGGCCCCGCCTTCCAGGTTGTGGTAGTACCAGATGACGTAAGGCAGCAGATCCATGGAACTGGGATGACGTTCGATTTCATCCGGTTCGCCGTACATCAGCAGAACGCGTCCGCGATCGGTTTGCCAGCCTTCTTTGCCCATGGCTGTAAAGCGTTGATTGGCTTCTTCAGCGCGTTTCAGATAGTTGATGCGAAAAGTGCCTAAAGGCGTTTCACTCAATTTGTCTCGCTGGTACCAGAACTGGGTTAGAAATTTACGCATGGCGTTGGCGTCTTCCAGGTTTTTAAAGACTTTCTCTTCCTGACGGGTGGCGATGTATTTCGCCATTTCAAATTCCTTTTTCAGTTGCTCTTTGGTCATCAAAACCAGAGCTTCATCAATTTCCGGTGCTTCCTGAGCGTACTGTGGCTGGCTCTCCTGTTTTTTGCCCTTGTAAACATAAAACGCCTTTTTGGCCGTTGCCTGTTGTCCGGTTTTTAAGTCTTCAACTTCAATATTTAGAATGTAATTGCTTTGTGGCAAGGCCATGACATTAAAACCGCCGATTTCTACCAGGTTGTTGCTCAGGATCTTCTTCTCAACCGGTGGCCGGGACTTAACGGTATCGCCCTGATTATTCGTTACAAAATACCAGAAACGGTAATGGTTTTCGGTCTCCTGATTGAAGGAAAGGTTGTTTAATTCAATGTAAAAGTAAAGCATAGGTTGTAAAATATCGTAGACGGGGCGGGGATTCGGTACCACACGCAGGCCATTCTTGTAAAAACGGTCTTTTTGTTGCGCCTTCTTTAAATCCATGCAAAATTCCAGATCAGACAAAAACAGCTTTTCCTGATGACGGATTGTGTTCAAGTCAAAAATATATTCGCCATTACGATTTGACACATTGTCCACCAATCGTACCTTTGCTTTGTAATTGCCGTACGGTAGCGAAATAGGGAAGATGTCTACGAACTGGTTGTAACGACTCATCTTACTGGTGTCGTGGGCTGTGTTTTTAAAATTGTGTGCAAATCGATTGATTAAATTGCCATTCAGGTCAAACACTTCCAGATGATTGGTAAAATTGGCCTGAAAAACACTGTCCTGCTGTTTATGGTAGGTCAGGTTGCCCTGAAAGATAGAAACGTAAACTTCCACATAGGCACTGGAGTCGGTTTCTTTGAACGAAGCGTAATCCACATTAATCGGCACAAACGCCATCTGAGACCAGGAAATGACAGGCAAAAGTAAAAAAATTAATGTGGAAAATATTTTGTGCTTCATGATACCACCTTTTTAATTAAATTTAACAGATACTATTTTTGATACCCCTTCTTCTTCCATCGTTACACCGTAAAGGGTTTCGGCCGCTTCCATGGTTCGCTTATTGTGGGTGACCACAATGAACTGTGTATTTTTAGAAAACTTTTTCAATGCTTCGGTAAACCGGCCAATATTAATGTCATCCAGTGGTGCATCAACTTCGTCCAAAATACAGAAGGGACTTGGTTTGACCAGATAAATGGAAAACAGCAGAGAAATCGCTGTAAGGGTTTTTTCTCCGGAAGAAAGAAGGGTCAAAGTTTGCAAGCGTTTTCCTTTGGTACGAATTTTAAAGATGATGTCCGCTTCCAACGGATCGGCATCTTCTTCCAATTCAATCGTTCCTTCTCCGTTTTCAAAGAAAGATTTAAACACCTTCTCAAAATTTGCTTTAATTTGATTAAAAGTTTCCATAAACTGCTGTCGGGCTGTTTTGTTTATTTTGTCAATGGTTTCGATCAATGATTTTTCAGCCTGCAGCAGGTCGTCACGCTGTTTGGTCAAAAAGTCAAAGCGTTCCTTTTCTTCTTCGTATTCCTGAACCGCCAGCGGATTGACCGGCCCCATGTTTTTGATGCGCATGCGCAACGTTTCAATGCGCTGTTCCGCTTCCTCTTCATCAAAATCCTGATAGGGAATGCTCACTTCTACATCTTCGGAATATTCTTTTAAGGCGTACTCCCTGATACTCTCTGCTTTATACTCGTTTTCCTGTATTTTAAGTTCCAATTGTTTGCTTTTTTCAACAGTGGAATCGTGTTTCCGGCGGTACTCTCGGGTTTGTTGTTCCAGATCGATGATTTTGGCCTTCAATTCCTGATATTTTTGTTCAATACTTTGTTTGGCATCATCCAATTTGTCTCTTTGACCCCACAGTTGTTCACGAGCTTTTTTACGCTGTTCGGAATCAATGTCAATTTGTGTCAGCGTTTCATTAATATTTTTGATTTCATTACGTTTACGCTCAATTTCGGCTGTTAATTCGGTGATCGACTTTTCGGTGCGCTGAATATCGGCCAAGCGGTTTTGGTACTGGTTGCGCATGTTGTTGCTTTGCAATCGGGCGCGCTGTACTTCTTCCAGTAGCGACTCCATGGCTTCGCTTTTGCGTTCATATTCCGAAGTCCGCTGGATGGTTTCTCTTTCCAGTTCGTTGAGTTCCTGCTGCAACTCATCTAACTGTACGCTGTAGCTTTCAATCTCTTTTTTAAGATTGAAATTTTCCTTACGTAGTTCATCCAAACGTTTTTGACCATTTTCGATTTCCTGGTTTAGTTTTTTTATCTCGTATTGCAGCTGGTTCTCTTTTTTGTCCTGTTCAATCTTTTCCGTTTGCAGTTGCTGCTGCTTTTGCGTGTTCTGCTCAACCTGTTCGTTTAGTTGTTGAATTTGCTGTTCTGTTTGCTGAAATTCCCGGTCAATCTTTGCCAGTTCTTTTTCTGCTTCGTTGATTTGTTTTTCCAGTTTAGCCAGCAACTCCTTGCGCCCGACCATGGAAACCGATTTTTTGCTTTCTTCACCGCTGGAGATTTCCATGTTAAAATTAACGGTTTCGCCGGCACGCGTAATAAATCGATATTGAGGATACTGATTGGCTAATTGCAAAGCCTGATCTAAATTATCTACCAGAACCACATCGCCGATTAACAGGTACATCAAATCTCTGTAAGGCGCTTCGTACTGGATTTGATCGATCAAGAAGACTAAATCATTACTTGCCCTGGAAACCTGATTGGCGGCGGGGACACGTTCCAGCGGAATAAGCGTGATGCGTCCTTTTTTCTCCTTTTTTACATGGTCAATAATTTTTCGGGCTGAAGTAACGGAATCGACTAAAACGTAATTGAGGGCGTCACCCAGCAAGGTTTCGATCAGTGGTTTCAAATTTTCATCTGCAGAAATAATATCGGAAAGGGTTCCTTCAATGCCCGAGAACTGCTGACGATGGGTCATCACGTATTTGGTGCTTTGCCAAAAACCTTCGTAACTGGTTACGATCTGCTCAAAAAATTTCTTGCGGGACCGAAGTTCTTCCAGGCTACCTAATAAATTACGCCGTTTTAGATCCAGTTGATTTTTTTGCTGGGTAAGCTGATTGATTTTTCCTTCTATTTGTTCGATGGCCGATTTAATACGTTCCTGTTCCGAGAGAAGCTCGGTCTGCTTGGTCTGGATTCTGGCGATTTCAGTTTCCAGTTGCTGAATTTCTAACTGCCAGGCGGTGATTTTTTCTTCAGTTTCCTCCATCTGTTCCTGTTGAAAGCGAAACCGATACTCGCGCTGCGCTTGCTGATCTTTAAAATTGGAGACGTATTGAAACTTTTGGCGAAAGGTTTGATTTAATTGATCAATTTCCTGCTTTTCTTTTTGCAGAACATCGAGGTCACTTTGTCGCTGGGCCTCGATTTCCGCCAATTTTTGTTCAGCTTCTTCTTTTTTTAAACGAATGGTCTCTAATTCTTCCTGATAAGATTCGAGATTCTCTTTTTGTAGTTTAATCTTTTGTTCCGCCTGATCGATGTCTTCAATGTAGCGGGTTTTATTTTGTTGTAATTGTTCCTTGCGGGTTTCGGCAACCGCCTGATCCTGATTTAGCTTAGCCAACTGATCATTTAATTGACTGATTTGCAGATTGTACTGTTGAATTTCCTGTTCTAATTTAATTTGTTCGCGTTTGTAATCTTCCAGTAAAGCCTCATCAATGGTGATCTGATGGTGACTCTCTTCCTTTAATTTACTTACTTCCTGCAGTTGTTGTTTTAACGGACGGATTTCATCCAGTAAAGCATGAAACCGATGACGGCAAAGCTGAACATCTAATTTTTTGAGTTCATCGCTGTAATTCAGGTAACGCCGCGCTTTGCCTACTTGTCGGGAAAGGGAATTGACTTTTTTTTCAACTTCGCTGATGATGTCATTGATGCGAACCAAATCGGTGCGTGTATCATCCAACTTCCTTAAGGCTGATTTCCGACGAATTTTGTACTTGACGAT
>CAYNLJ010000102.1:0-7033 GCA_964398005.1 uncultured Caldithrix sp.
TTGTTGATTTCCATCACCACAATTATCAAAAAAATTTAGAATTATAAATTTCGGTTTAATCAATAAAATAAGGAGTGTTATTCTTATTATGGAACTCCATAAGGAAGTGATCAAAGATATTAATCAGGCACAGCAATTGGAATGGTTGGATGCGAATTCAAAAGGTGCCTACTCCAGTTCTACGGTTTGTGGTATGAATACCCGACGCGAACATGGTTTATTGGTTGTTCCTCACCCAACTTTAAATCGCAAAGTTGTAACACTTGCCAAATTCGAAGAGACAATTTTTGTGGATAACAAACTCTACGAAATATCGACAAATGCTTACAAAGACAATATCTATCCACATGGGTATCAATATCAGGACAAATATTCAGAAGAGCCCTTTAATACCTTTTATTACAAAATTGAAGACAGGAGAATCAGAAAAGTTTTATTTTTACTGGAAAATCAGAATATTCTCCTGGTACGTTATGAATTAACCAATCAAGGCCGGCCGGTAACGCTGGTCATTAAGCCATTTTTAGCCGTTCGTTTTAATAATGATCTGAATACCGAAACCCAGGGATTGAACACAGATACCTATCTGGGCGAATCTTTCGTCCGTTGGGCACCAAGACCTGCCATGCCGGAATTATATGTTTATTATGAGAAAGGTGAATTTATCCCGGCCACTTTGTGGTACCATGGATTTGTGTACCCAAACGATTTGGGACGCTTCGAAACAAAACCTGAGGATCTATTTAATCCCGGTTTTTTTCAGGTCGATCTAAAGCCTTATGAAACCTTCGACCTGTTCATATCGGTTCATTCTTTAGAACCTTTTAAGCTCAATTTTGAAGAGCAGTTTTACCTGGAAAGCAAACGTCGTAAAAATCATTATTTTAAAATTAGCACAAACAACGAGAGATTACGCAGATTATTAAAAAACTTTAAAAGATCAGTTTTAATCCAGGAAGATCGGTTTAAATTTCAAATCTCTAATTTACAGAATAAATCGAATACTTTCTTTTTTATTCAACAACTTCTTAATCTATTGAACCTGTCCTCTGATTACCATCTCATAAAGAATTCAATCAGCGATTTGTTGAAGGGTTTGGATGGTGGTTTTCTACCTTCGAACTATCCCTTTGATGATCAACGACCGATTTACAATCAGGTAGATCTGAGCTTGTGGCTGATTGAAGTCATTTACAGATACTTTGTTCAAACCAATGATCTGAAATTTCTGGAATCGATTTTTGATGATCTGCGGTTAATTATAGATTCATTTCAAAAAGGAACCAATTTTAATACTTTTGCCAGTAAAGATGGGTTGATTTTTAGTGGTGAAAAGAAAATCAATGTTTCCTGGATTCCACTGAAAAACGATAACGGTGATGTTTTAAGATATGGTTATTTACTGGAAAACAATGCCCTGTGGTACAATGCTCTTAAAATAATGGAAACTTTGGCCAAAAAAATTGGAAAAAAGCGTCTTTCTTTTAAGTACGGTCAGTTCGCCAAAAAAGTCAGCAAGTCGTTTAATGAAAAATTTATTGTACCTGAACAGAATGGTTTTTTTGATTTTATCAATGTCAATGAAAACAATCCGGATTTCCGTATTAACCAAATAATCCCCTTAATTTTATCTTTCAGACCATTTGATGATTCTCTGGCCCTGAATGTGATGAAAAGAATGGAAGAAGAACTGTTAACACCGTACGGTTTACGCTCCCGATCCATCTACGATTCGCATTACATCTCTGAATCGGGTAATCAAAATGGAAGAGAAGCTAATCAGTTTTACAACGGAGCCATCTGGCCCTGGACAATTTCCTGGTATATTCAGGCTTTATTGAACTGGCCGGACAATAAAGATATCAAAAAAGTCTGGCAAAATTATTTCAGCCCGCTTTTCGAACTTAGTGAAAACCGGATTATCGGATATTTGCCGGAAGCCGTCGTTTTCGATGGCAGTTTGAAAATTTTAGGTATCGAAGATTTTATCCCGGCAAGTTCAAGCCTGGTGCTGGCAGATTATCTGGTGTCCACAACCATAGAGATGGATCAAAAGGTCGTACCTCAGGAAGAAGAAGTCGGTTAAATCTTTTTTGTGAAATGCTTTAAGAGCCTGACAGGAGTTGTAATTCCTGATCAGGCTTTTTTTATTGCCACCAAAAATAGTGGGTCCATAATCATGGCGATTGCAGTAATGGAAGGATGGAATCCGCTTCGACTCCGGAAAGGAACAAATTCATTTTCTGGTAAGTGTCTTCCCAAAAGTAGGGATCAGAAGCATAATGATCTTTGGTTTTCAGATACGCTTGGGAACTGATCCCGCTTTTTTCTAATAAATCCTTAATAACAATCCACTTTTGTTCATTTTTAAGATTCGTGTAATGGACAAGTAAAATTTTTGCAGTCAAGTCAGCAAACGTTTTCTTTTCAATAAATGCTTTTTCTTCCTTTTTACAGTTGACAGTAAGAATGATTAAAATAAAAATGATGAACAGAATTTTCTTCATAATGAACCAGACCTACGCTTTAGTAGTAAAACCATTGCAATTTAAGCTGAAATAAAATGAGGTGCAACAAACATTTGGCTTGAAAGTTGATCTTAATATCTTTACCTTAATCTTTGTAGTTATTGGAGGCAAAAGAATGTTTCGTTTTCGAGTCCTGTTCTTAATTCTTTTTTTAATTACAACTCGCTTAGTCTTCGCTCAGTTTGGGCAAAATAAAGTTCAATATAAAAACTTCAAATGGTACTACATCCAGTCTGAACATTTTGATGTCTATTTTTACAAAGGGGGTTATCGATTAGCGACCTATGTGGCTAATATGGCCGAAAGTTCATATGTTGATCTTCGTCGGGATTTTGACTACGAACTATCTAAACGTGTCATGATTATTGTTTACAATTCTCATAATGATTTTCAGCAGACAAATGTCATCGATCAATTTTTACCTGAGGGGGTCGGCGGAGTCACTGAACTTTTTAAAAATCGTGTTGTGCTTCCATTTGAAGGTTCTTACGATCAACTAAAGCATGTGGTGCATCATGAACTGGTCCATGCCGTGATGAACGACATGTTGTACGGAGGATCGCTGCAGTCTATTATTTCAGGTCAGGTCGTACCGGTTCCCACCTGGTTTGCCGAGGGGCTGGCCGAATATTTTTCAATTGAATGGGACACGCGGGCGGACATGATCATACGAGATGCAACTATTTCCGGTTATCTACCACCCATCGAATACCTGAGTTACTATTTGGCCTATCAGGGAGGACAGAGTCTTTTCCGTTACATCGCCGAAAAATATGGTCACGAGAAAATAAGTGAAATCCTACATAAAATAAAAAGCAGCTTCCGTTTTGAAGGTGCTTTTAAATCAGCACTGGGAATTGATTTAAAAGAATTGTCTGAAGAGTGGCAAAAAGCCATGCGCAAGGAGTACTGGCCGGACATTGCCAACCGCAAAGAGGCCAGTGAAATTGCCCGTCAATTAACAGATCATAAGAAGAAAAAACACTATCTGAACAGCAGTCCTACACTTTCACCGCGCGGTGACAAAATGGTCTTCCTTTCGGACATGGATGGCAAACAATCGATCTATTTAATGGATGTGCTGGAAAACAAGGTGATCAAACGGTTAATCAAAGGGGAAACCTCTACCAATTTTGAAGAGTTGAAATGGCTGACGCCTGGTATGGGCTGGTCACCTGATGGCCGAAAAATTGTTTTTGCTGCCAAAGCTGGCGATAAAGATGCACTTTACATTTACAATCTGGAAAAGGATCAAATCAAACAATACAAACTGGATTTTGATGGAATTTACTCGGCTGCCTGGTCGCCCAAAAGTGATGAGATTGCTTTTGTGGGCAATATGAATGGTCAAAGCGATATCTATATTTTTGATCTAAAGAGTGAAAAGTTCCACCATGTTACCAACGATATCTTTTCGGACAGTTACCCCGAGTGGTCGGCAGACGGCCAGCAACTGGTTTTTGTTTCGGATCGCGGCGATTTCGTGAATCCGGACTCCATTCCGGAGAATTATGATATTACCAAACATAATTATCGTAATTTAGACGTATATCTTATTAATAAAGATGGCGGGACCATGCGTCGCATTACCCACACGCCTTATCGGGAAAGTGACCCTATCTTTGCACCGGATGGGAAAACCATCTTTTATGTAAGTGACCGCAATGGGATTTTCAATATTTACCGCCATGATCTTGAATCAGACAGTAGTTGGGCAATTACCAATCTATTGACAGGCGCCTTTCAGCTTTCGATGGATCAGGATGGCAAACAGTTAGCTTTTGCTGCTTTTGAAGGGGGAGGCTGGGATATCTATCTGATCAAAAATCCAATGGAGCTGAAGCCGGTTTCATTGACTAAAACAGTTTACTATAAGAAACTGGAAAAGAAAAAAGAAAAACCTCCAATCATTACCAAAAAAACTACCACCAATCTCGATTCGGTACAAAAACAGGTTAGAGTTCCGCAAACTATTGATTTCAGTCGCTATGTCTTTGCCGATCTGGATCGCAGAACACGTGTCAAAAAAGTTAAAGTAGAGTTAAAAGAAAAAGAGTACAAGTTTGAAGATGGGCATTACAAAATCCACAATTATCGGGTAAAATTTTCGCCTGACCTGGTAAATGGAGAAGCTTATTATTCAACTCTCTGGGGATTCCAGGGGTACACCGCCATCGCTTTTAGTGATGTGTTGGGGGATCATAAAGTCTTTTTGGGAACGAACCTGGTATTTGATTTACGTAATAGTTACATTAATCTCCAGTATTTGTATTTACCTAAACGGACGGATTTCGGCATTACGCTGTTCAATTACGCCAACACCTATTTTTCCGCTTACTATGGATTAATGCGTTACCGGAATTATGGTGCCTGGTTTTTGGCTTCTTATCCGTTTAGTAAATTTTCACGTGTTGACATGTTTGTAAACTGGTGGAATGCATCACTGGAATATTTTTACATCGATTCATATTCTCAGACCGTTCACAGTATTTTACCGGGCATTCGCTATGTATTTGATAATTCAGAGTGGTACTACACCGATACCGCACCGCGGGATGGTTTTAGGGGCGCCTTCAGTTTAATCGCCAGCCCGCATTATACCAGTAACAGTCCGCAATTTGCCACCTTCATGGTAGATTTGCGCAAATATTTTAAATTAACTGACAATTACAATGTGGGACTTAGATTAAATGCAGGTGCCAGTCGCGGGAAAAATCCTCAACAGTTCTTTTTAGGTGGTACAGAGAACTGGCTGAATCGCAAGTTTAACGGAGACATCCGCCTGACTTCGGTTTACGATGTCTATTTTTCGGAATTCATTACACCATTACGTGGTGCCCGGTTTTACGAGAAAACCGGAGATAATGTAGTGCTTTTTAACGGTGAATTCCGCTTCCCGTTTATTTCTTCCATGGAGTTGGGATTTCCTCCAATGCGCTTTTACAATATTAAAGGGGTGTTGTTTACAGATGTTGGCACAGCCTGGAATTCGGAACAACAGGAGGGATTCAGAGGCATAAAAGATGGCAGATTTAAGGACATTGTGATGGGCTATGGGGTAGGAACCCGTGTTTTCCTTTACTTTTTAGGTTTTATTCTGAAATATGATATTGCCTGGCGTTATGACCTGAAAACATCGAGTAAACCCATGCATTATTTTTCTATCGGAGTGGATTTTTAGATGTTGAAATTCTTTGAAGAGATTGGACGGCGAACGCTTTATTTCTTTTCTGAAGCCGGTTCCGTCTTTATCATGATTTGGAAGACCTTTAAATATTTTTCGGAATTCTGGCGTACCCGCTATTTGATCCTTGAACAAATGATGGACATCGGGGTGCGTTCCCTGCCATTGGTTATTTTTGTGGGGGTGTTTGCCGGAGCCGTCGCCTCTGTTCAAACGGCTTATCAGTTAGAAGGCTACATCTCGTTTAATTATCTTGGGGCAGCAACCAGCATTGCTATTTTTATTGAGCTGGGCCCGGTTTTAACGGCCCTGGTGGCTGCCGGCCGTGTTTCTGCCTCTATTGCGGCCGAGTTAGGAACCATGAAGGTAACCGAACAAATCGATGCGCTGGAGGCCCTGGCGATTGATCCATTACGCTACCTGGCTTTACCTCGCATCTTTTCCGGGTTTGTCATGGTGCCGATTTTGACTATTTTTGCTGATTTCGTGGGCCTGATGGGCGCCTACGTGGTGGCCTATCTGAATCTTGATTTACCTCCGGAAATCTTTTTTGGCAGTGTTAAAGAATTTTTTACCATCATGAATGTGATGTCCGGCCTGATTAAAGCCTTTGTTTTTGGTGGGGTTACTGCCATTATTGGATGCCATGTGGGCTTTAATACGGAAGGCGGTGCTGAAGGAGTGGGTAAGGCAACGATCCGTGCCTTCGTGCTGTCTTCTGCACTGATTCTTTTAAATGATTATTTGTTGTCTGTATTACTTTTTTAAAGAAGGTGTTTGGGAATCGATCAAATGATTAAAATAGTCGAACTTAAAAAATCCTTTGAAGATAAAGTTGTTTTACGTGGCGTAAATCTGGAAATTTACGATGGTGAAAAATTAGTTGTGATTGGCCGCAGTGGTTGCGGTAAAAGTGTTTTACTAAAGCATATTTTGAATTTAATGCAACCGGACGATGGGTACATTTTAATAGACGACGTGCCCATCAAAAAAATCAGTCAAAAAGACCTTTTCTTTTTGAGAAAACAGTTTGGGTTCTTGTTCCAGGGGGCAGCTTTGTTCGATTCCATGACCGTTGCCGAAAATGTAGGCCTGCCTTTAAAAGAACACACGACCTTAAGTGAAAAACAAATTCGCTTAAAAGTATCCGAAAAACTGGAAATGGTTGGGTTGCCCGGAACGGAAAAACTTTATCCTTCAGAACTATCCGGGGGAATGAAAAAAAGAGTCGGCCTGGCCCGAGCCATCATCATGGATCCCAAATACGTACTTTACGATGAACCAACCACAGGACTTGATCCCATTATGGCCGCCAATATTG
>CAYNLJ010000103.1:0-2109 GCA_964398005.1 uncultured Caldithrix sp.
TGTGCCAGTTCAGGCAATTTTTTGGAACCAAAGACCAGTAAAATGATGAATAAAATGATTAAAAGTTCTGAAGTTCCGATACCAAACATTTTATCACCTCTTTGTTTGTTTTTAAATTCAAATATCAGTATTTAAATTACAACTAATCACAAATTATTCAAAATTTTATTTTGTCCATCATCTCTCAATAAATAAACTGATTAATTCAAAAATCAGCAGCCATCAATGAGAATAAAACTTATGAATATTTTGCAGGTGGGAGTAAGCATTTGTCCAAATGATTGCTGCTCCCGGCGTTGTAATCGTGAGAAACTTTTTATTGACAATGGATTGCCAGGCTATTTTGGCTTTTTTATAGTTTTTTTGCTGTTCATATAGTTCAGCAAGTTCTTCTAATGTTTTCAAATAAGGACGGGCTGTAAGAGTGGTGAGCGCAGGGAAACTAAAACGTGGCGCCAGTTGCAACACTTTTCGAAAATAGGTAATTGCTGTGCTTGTGTCCTTGTTAGTGAGGGCTGATTGTCCTTGAAGAAGAAAATAAAAAACCTTCTTGGCAAGTTCCAACTGTCCCTGAATTCGAATATGCTTAAAATCCGGAATCGGTTGACCGTTTTCTAGATTAAGTTTTTGAATTAAGTTTCCAAGTTGCAACATTTGACCAGATTTTAACAAATCGTGGGCATACCAGGCCAGAGCAGATATTCGGACCATCCCCTGTCCATACTTTTCAATCCATCTCAATTGTTCGCGGAAAGCCTTTGTTTTTTTCTGGGCCTGGTAAATAAATGCCAGATCCAGTCTGCTCCAGGCAGAAAGATCGTATTTTTTCAAACGGATTGCATCTTCCTCAGCCTTTTGTAGAAGGCTTATGGCCTGATTGTATTTACCCCGAATAATCAGATAACGTGCCAGGAACCAATTTATGGTAATTCGCGATTCAGGAAAAAATCCCGGGAATTGTTTGGCTTGCAGATTTTCAAATATCTGGTCAGCTGCTTCATACTGCCCGTATTCCCAAAATCGAAACAGGTCTTTTAAATAAGGAATTTCTATTGGGAAATTGGGATCGAGTTTTAGAACCTTGGTAAAATAATTAGCTGCAGTATCCACGCGTCCCTTAACAAACAGTTCCATAATTCCGAGATCGGAATAGGTTGCGGGATTAAGCGGACGAATACGTAAGCATTCACGAATATGCCTTTCCCAATCATCCAATCTATTCAGCCACGTATAACAAATGGAAATATTTTTGTGTGCCCAATAATGGTCAGGATAAATACTTAGCAGCATCTGATAAAATTCGATGGCTTTATTGAAATCCCCACTGACATTTTGGGCATAGCTTCCCAACAAGAAGTACCTTTCCCGGTCGCTCAACCGGTCAGAAAAATGGAGTGCATGCTCGAATTCTTTTTGCGCCCGCAGCGGCTCGCCTATCCATAAATAGGCGTAAGCTTTTACCAAATAGGCCATGGCAAAAGTGCTATCATGCCGGAGGGCCTGTTCCAGATAGTTGAGTGCCATGGGCCAATGGATTCTGTTAGCCTCCTGTAGGGCTTTTGAATAATAACTTAAAGCCTCCAGAGAGGATGTTGTTACCGGAGCCAATGGGTAGGCATATTGGTTCAATGAACTTAAAGATTCTCCGAGCTTAAGGCGTAACAGACGGCTGAGGCGTTCAATAGTTGGAAGAATTTCTTTCTCACTCTCCGCCTGTTCCCGAATCCCACTTATCAACTGCCCATCAACAGGATCAATAATTTTTAATGCGATCTGATAACGATTACCAATGGCGTTAATCGTGCCGTTTATCAACAAACGAATATGCCCATCTCTTAAACTGACTTCCCTGGCGATTTCCGGATCCAATCGCGTAGAAGGATCTTTTTTCATCAGTTTTAAGACATCACTCACTCTGTCCCGTGACACTACATTTACATATGGAGATTGACTGATTTCCAGTTCAATGGCCGTTTGTAAAGCTGAAACGACACTCTGATTGACTCCATTGCCATCGAAGGCACCAATCAACACCCAATCCCTTTTAGAAAAATCGATCATTCGGCTACTTAAAATTTCTGCCAGTAAATAGGTGCCAATAATGATGAC
>CAYNLJ010000103.1:2209-6867 GCA_964398005.1 uncultured Caldithrix sp.
TTTATCAGAAGTAAAAGCGTTTCGAAGGTTTTGGGACGTAAATAAATGGATTTGCCGTGATGTTTGATCAGGTGTTCTGAAGGAATAAGCAAATAATCACCAAAGCGGTAATTGCGATTTTCCTCCACCACAATTGTCCTTCAAATTTCAGATATTTTTCATTCTTTTTTCAGGAATATAATGAATATTTTGCCTATATCAAATTTGCATGTTCAATTTTAACCAAAGGAGGAGGCATGAAGAGTAATCACAAGCTTCAACCGGCCAAAATGCTTAGGATTACATTTTTTACAAAAATCCTTCTTTTGGCCACACTCACTCCCCTACTGTTATTTTCCCAGGTCAACTGGACCCGGGTGACCTCAGGACCGGTTTTGACGGTGGGGCCGGAGGGCAGCTGGGACGAGGGCGTTGCCTTCATTTGCGCCGTTATTAAAGACGGAGACACGCTCAAAATGTGGTATACCGGCAGCCATAGCGGGTACACCGGTCCGGATCCGATGCACATCGGCTACGCCTGGTCGTTGGACGGCATTCACTGGACGAAATATGAGGGCAATCCCGTGCTCAGCCCAAGACCCGGCATGTTTGACGGAGGTGGCCTGGCGGCACCGATTGTTATTAAAGATGGCGACACCTTACGCATGTGGTACGCCGCCATCGCCGAGGGCGAACCACCCAAAATCCCCCCGCCACGCGGCGGCTATGCCTGGTCGATCGATGGCATTCACTGGCAGCGTTTGTCTGAGCCGGTATTGGTGGCCGGGCCAAAAGGTTCCTGGGATGATGTGATCTGCAATCCGGGTGCGGTCATCAAGGAAAACGGCCTTTTTAAGATGTATTACATGGGCGGCTCCTACGTGCCTGGTTATCCGCAACACTGGCCCTTCGTTGGTTTTCAGGTGGGTTTGGCCACTTCAACCGATGGCATCCACTGGACCAAGTACAACGATCCTACCACCGGAGGCGAAGGACAATCTCTGTACAACTACAGCGACCCCATCATTAAAGCTATGCCCGTTTCCATGGCTGAAAAACCCTGGGCGCAGGCTCGCATCTTCATGCAAACCATCCTGCGCACAGAAAATGGTTACGAAACCTGGGCCAGCGGGGAACAGGTTATGAACCAGACTTTCTTCACCTCCATTGGATACCTGACTTCCAGCGATGGAATGCACTGGAAATTTTACCCGGATAATCCGGTGCTCACACCGACCTTTACCTGGACTACTTCAGTTGAATGGGCCAACGTGATCCGTATCGGCGACACTTATCACATGTGGTACACCGCCAACAAGTTCCCCGGCGCCGAGATCGCCTATGCCGTGGCCCCGGTGGCCAAACCCGAGCCGGTCATTGTTGAGGTGGAAGACGTCCCCAACGATCAGGGCCGACAGGTAAGAATCAGCTGGAATGCCAGCCGCTTCGATGGCGTGGCCCCGCAACAATCGATTGTTGAGTATACCATCTGGCGCAAAGTCGATCAGCAGGTATTAGGTAAAGCAGCTGTCTCGTCACTTGATTTGGCACGTCATCCCGGAGGAATGGCAACTATTGAAGGAAGTTTATGGGATTTTGTCGCCACGATTCCGGCCCACCAGTTTGCCCGTTATGCATTCATCGCCCCCACCCTGGGCGATGCCACACCAAAGGACACCACTTTTTCAACCTTCATGGTCACCGCGCACACCGTTGATCCCACGAAATATTTTGATTCCGATCCGGCAACCGGTTTTTCGTTAGATAATTTAGCGCCGGCCACCCCCAAAAATTTCAAACAGAAGGAAACACAGTTAAATGGTCAACCAGTAATTATTCTCAGCTGGGACAAATCTGAAGAAGCCGATTTTGCCTTTTTTACACTTTACAAAGATGGTCAGCTCCTCACTCAAACGACTTCGACTTCATATACAGATACCCAAATAAATCCGGGAGAATTTCATGAATACCTTCTCAGCGCTTTTGATTTTAATGGCAACGAGAGTGACAAGGCCCAGCTCTCCCTTAACATCACGGCCCTGAATCAATCAGATTTAAATGTGCCAAAACAATTTGCTTTATACCAGAATGAACCGAATCCGTTTAATCCGGAAACCAGTATTGGTTTTGATCTGCCCGCTGCTTCTGTTGTGACTATTGAGGTGTACAATATTTTAGGCGAAAAAGTTGTTACATTGGTCAACAGACATTTTCCTGCAGGTCATCATAAGATACGCTGGAATAGCCGTGATGGACGAAATAATCCTGTACCTGGCGGGATCTACTTTTATCAGCTACACACTCCACAATATACTGCCAGTAGAAAGATGATACTTATCCGTTAATTGAATTTAGAGGTTGCCGTAAGGCAACCTCTTTCCTCTCCCTTTCTTCTTATTCAATTCAATATCTGCCCGGGAGTCATTTAATCAGTAAAAACAGCGACCTGTGCTATTCATCGATCGATTTTTAAATTGTAATTTCTAAAAATTGTATTTTGCTCATCAATACCAGCGTTTTTTCCTTGTTGGGTGAACTTTTCCAAAATGCTGGTTTTGATATTTTTTGTGTGCCCCACCATGAACGTGCTCAAAAATTGCGTACCGAACCACGACTGCTGTCAGATTAAACTTTTTTCCCGCCTAATCGCTTACCTTGACTCAGACGAAATAAAAATCGGACCAATCCACTCAGCACATAAATTAAAGAATATGGTAACAGCAAAGCGTGTGGTTCCACCAACAGGCTGACCACGACAACCATCATTAAAACAAAAACAACTTTTTGACCAAAAGAGCCTTTTACGGTCATTTTAGGCATTACTTCATAACGTATGGTGCTAACCATTAGAACCGAGACGAGGACGGTTAAAATAAAAAGAAGTCGCGGGAAATGTTCACCCGGAAAAAAGGTATTTACAAAAATTAAATAGGATGCAATGGTAATCGCAGCCGCAGGCGATGGCAACCCGGAAAAGGCGGTTTTCTCGAAGCCTTCCAACTCAACATTGAAACGTGCCAGACGAATACTGGCAAAAAGCAAAGGGAAAAAGCTGATGAACAAACCGACATTTCCCCACTGATGGAAGAAAAACAAATAAATAAGCACCGAAGGCGCCATACCAAAGGAAACCACATCGGCCAACGAATCATATTCTACACCAAAACGGCTGCTGGCACCGGTAAAACGGGCGACCCGGCCGTCCATGGTATCTAAAAAAGCACAAAGTAAAATCAACCAGGAAGACAAAACAACATTATCATTACGCACGGCATAGATCACCGCCATAAAGCCAATAAACATATTGGCAATGGTAAAAAAACTGGGGACAATGGTTCGGGGTACTTTTATCATGGATTAAATTCTCCGATTATGGTTTCACCAGCAACCGTTTTCTGGTTAAGCTGCACTTTAATGGTTACATCAGCGGGCAAAAAGACATCCAGCCTGGATCCATATTTAATCATTCCAAACCGTTGCGAACGTTGCACTTTTTGCCCCGGTTCCAATTTACACACAATTCTACGGGCAATCAATCCGGCAATTTGTTTAAAAAAGATTTTTCCGTATTTTGTATTGATACCGATCATCTGTTGCTCATTTTCTTCACCTGTCCGATGGTTCATGGCATTCAGAAATTGACCGCTTTTGTGTTTTAAAAATTCAACCGTTCCCGTGGCTGGGATGCGGTTTACATGGCAATTAAAGACCGACATGAAAATACTGATTTTTTTTGCAGGCCCTTTGATGTAAATAGGTTCTTCAACATCTTCAATAAGGATGACTTTTCCATCAGCCGGAGCCACAATGATGGTTTCCGGACCGTCAAACGAACGTTCCGGATCACGGAAAAAGAAAAAATGAAAAACAAATACAATAAACACCAAGCCTGTCACAACCCACAAAACGGTATTTTTAAAAAAGACAGATAAAATCAAAAAAAGCAGTAAAACAACACCTGTCCAGATAATTAATGGCACACCTTCTCTGGCGATCATTCATTTCCCTTTTTCTTTATTAAAACTGATTTTTTTTAACTGAAATTTAAAAACAACTTGCTCCGACTAATTGTCCAATACCGGTCATTTTTTAATCCTCCTTTCCCAACCACTCGGCTGTCTCAAATCCGATAGCCAGACCGATTCCCATGATAGCGCCAACCGGTGCTGTTCTAAAAGGCAGCACCGGTTTATCGGCAGAATAATAGATAAACGTTAAAATCAGATTTACCATGATAAAAATTACTGTAAACAGAACCACTAATCCCAGAGAACGCACGACTTTTTTCTGATTGAACTTTTCGAACAGCCACTCTGCATAAATAAAAACTGCTGCCCCAATTCCCAAAAAGTAAAGCAAATGGGACAAAAAATAATTACTACCGCTAATAAAAAACGAGAGCACAAAAATTAAGAGCCCGGCGAAAACAGCATCTTTCTTTTTATTTGAACGCAAAAGTGCAAAAAAGACGGCTGCCAGCAATCCGCCAGTCAAAAATTGAAAAAAAGGCGAACTAATTACGAAAACCCGGTTTCCAAAGAAGAAACCACCGGCCAGCGTGCTGCCAATAAACCCCAGAACTATCCGGTAAACTCTCTTTTTGGAATCGGTCGTCATTCAAATTCCTGCTTTCACCCGGCCTGTAATAATTATTTTTCTGCTGGACAGTAAAAGTTTAT
>CAYNLJ010000104.1:0-1637 GCA_964398005.1 uncultured Caldithrix sp.
CTACGAGGATGTCCTTCTCAAAATGTGTTTTGGTTTAGGCTACAATAATAGAACATCTACGATGTTCTTTTTTTACCTCTTTCATCAAATATTTGCAACCTGGAAATCATTGTAGATGATGGCTGTTCATAGCTTAGCTGTATTATCAATTTAAGACCGAATTCAGAATTAATTTTGATAATAAATTCTCTTTCTTTTAATTTTACACAATTTTAAATTGAGAACATGAAGCTTAACAATTGAACGGAATTTAAAAACATAATGTGATTGAAATTTTAAATGTTGTTTAAAAGGAAATCACTTCATGAAATTAAATCGAATTTTCATTTTTCTGTTTACCTTATTTCCTCTTTTAGCCTTAGCGCAACCACAATACGATGAAGAATCAATTGAACGCTTGATGGTACACAGAGTAATCACCTGCGAAGATATTGTTCTCAACTGCAGTGAATTGATTCCAAAGTATTTCCATCAGCAGAAAACGGATTCGCTGGAAATGATACTCGATTACTGGCAACGTAAATGCGGACTCAGCGAACCATTGTATCGTTTTAAGCTCCTGTACGCAATTTCCAATAATCGTTTTAATGAAGGAATGGTCTCCGATGATATCTGGCAATATTTATTACGCTACCGTGAACATCTGCAACTAAAGGAAAACGATGAAGATCCTCGCCTCAAAACATTCAGAATCTTATTCAATCTATTCAGTTATGATGATCTAATTTCAGATGCCTTTGATGGCTTAACCTTACGTCTGGCTCAGGAAAATCGTTTAAAATTAAAGCCCGGCTCTTCCCAATATTTGCTGTCGCTTTACTATGCCAATGAATTTGATCGTATGGTTGATGAATTAAAACAGAATCCCCGATATGAAGGTTCAAAAATTAAACATTACTATTTTGAAACGCTTAAAGAAACTTTAAAAATAACCGAAGGACATCTGGCGTTAATCACCGGGATCTGGATGCCGCAGGGAGCAAATAAATTATTGGGCAATCATCCTGAAATTGGCTTTTTGATGGGTGGCAAAAAAAGTAAATTCATTTATGATCTAAATGTATTGCTTCGTTTTTTAGCCAGTAAGCAAAAATATCAGGTAATGTACAAGGGGGAGGTCAAAAACACGAAACACTATTTTGGCGGGTATCTTGGGCTGGATGGTGGTTATGAAGTTTGGCGCAACTGGCAACATGAATTTGATCTTTTGCTTGGAATTGGTATTGATGGCTTTGATGCTGTTCCATCAAAATCCTCGGACAGTAACGATGGTTTATCCATTTATTCGGTTAATTATAATTTTGGCTTAGGATATCGTTTTTATCTCAAAGCTTATTCTGTAAAATATGTAGGCATTCAGGCTAAAATGAATTTAATTAATTACAAAAATAAGAATGGCACCGATTTGTCCGGCAATGCCTTTACCATTCGTCTGGAGTTAGGCTTTAGCGGGAATAAACAAAAGTACGACACTTTAAAACAATTGCATTATGAATTTTAATATTGCATTCATTAACACTATTTTGTTAAACTTAAACTAAAGACAAAAAATAAGGAAAAACCAGACTTGAATCATTCAACTATTCAACTATTCAACTATTTAACCAACAGGATACTGACCGATGCGCATTTGGGAA
>CAYNLJ010000104.1:1737-6707 GCA_964398005.1 uncultured Caldithrix sp.
ATTCAACTATTCAACTATTTAACCAACAGGATACTGACCGATGCGCATTTGGGAAATAAAAAAACAGATCATTGAAGTAGGTCGCAGATTATGGCTGAAAAACTTTGTCGCAGCCAATGATGGAAATATTTCTGTCCGTATTGCTGAAAACGAAATTTTAACCACGGCTACCGGTGTTAGCAAAGGCTTTATGACCGAGGAGATGATTGTAAAAGTAGATATGGATGGCAATCCACTGGAACGCAGTGCCAAACACAAACCATCAAGCGAAGTAAAAATGCATCTGGAAGTGTACCGCCAGAGACCTGACATCAAGGCGGTGGTGCATGCCCATCCGCTTTACGCCACCAGCTTTGCAGTAGCTGGCATACCACTGGACCGGTGTGTATTGCCGGAAGCCGTTGTTTTTTTAGGTTCGGTGCCCATTGCAGAATTCGGTCTGCCCTCCACGGAAGAAGTACCGGAAAAAATCCGGCCCCATGTGCAACATTCCGAAGCCATCTTACTGGCTAATCACGGCGCCTTGACCTTTGGTCCTGATCTGATGAATGCCTATTTTAAAATGGAAACTCTGGAACACACAGCCCACATCATCTGGAACGCCATGCAATTAGGACAGGTGAATGTGCTTTCGGAAAAAGTGACCGAACAATTGATGGCTTTACGCAACCGCTATGGCCTGGCAGGTTCGGTTCAAAAATGCCAATCCCAGCCTTTGATTTCAACTAAAGATACAGCCGACCAAAGTTTGGATGAACAGCAAATCCAACGCATTAAGGAAGTGATTTTAAAGAAACTGCAAGGATGAAGTATAAATATTGGGGTATCATCAAGATTAAAAGCCAATGGATTTGCAAAAGTAGATCTGCTTACACCTTTCTTGATATTTCCTCTTTAAAAAACTAAATTAAAAGTTTACATTCAAATTTGAAAAATAGGCAGGAGATTAATTTGAACAGATCGATTATTGTTTTGCTTGTTATTGTACTGGGTTTGTTTTCGTGTGAAAATCGCAGCAATAACCAGCTTGATGCTTATCGGGTACAACTTAAAGAACGAACAGAAGCACAAATAGATTCAGCTGATGCACCTGAACAGAACACATTGCGGGTAGCGGTTGCTACCATGATTTCGCCAAAGGAGACCTTTGTTTATTACAAAGATTTGCTTAACTATCTGGGCGAAAGATTAGGACGCAAGATACAGTTCAAACAACGGAAAACTTACAAGGAAGTCAATGACATGATCCAGAACCAGAAACTGGATCTGGCTTTTGTCTGTTCCGGAGCCTACGTGCAGGCACGCAAACAGTTTCCGATCGAAATTTTAGCTGTGCCCATTGTAGAAGGTAAGCCATTTTACAGGGCTTACGTCATTGTGCACCGTACCAGTCCCTTCAAAAAATTTGAAGATTTAAAAGGTAACTCTTTCGCTTTTACCGATCCGCTTTCCAACACGGGCTTTTTTTATGTCCGGGATTTATTAGAAGCACAAGGTACGAACGTCGCTGAGTTTTTTAGTAAGACCATTTTTACCTATGCACACGACTATTCTATTCAGGCGGTGAGCCGTAAAATTGTTGACGGCGCGAGTGTAGACGGGTTGATTTATGATTATTTAAAAGAAACACAACCGGAAAAAGTGGAGAATACACGAATTATTCAAACTTCGGGGGATTTTGGCATACCGCCAATTGTAACCCACGGTCAGACGCCTCAAAATTTAAAAACCGCTATCCGCGAAGTTTTACTGACTATGCATCAGGATTCGGTAGGTAAGCAAATTTTACAACATTTAAATATCGATCGTTTTGCACTGGGGGATCCACACAATTACGATATGATCAAATAATATGAAGAAATTCAGATTACCAATTTTCTGGAAATTTTCTCTGGCAATTTTGGTCATTGTTTTGATTTTTAGTTCGATCAATGGCTATTTAATCTGGAACAATCTTCAAAATGCTTTGCAGGAAGAGTCAGAAAAACGCGGTGTTTACATTGCATTGAGTTTAGCGGAACAGGCCGTTAATCCGTTGCTGTACGAAGATCTGGTGGCTTTACAGGAATTGCTGGATGCCAGCCGAAAATTAGATCCTTCTGTGGCTTATATCTTTATTATTAATCGGGAAAAACGACCGGTGGTCCACACCTTTGAAGGAGGTTTCCCCAATGGCCTGCTGAAAATTCCGGGCAATCTAAATCATGGTCGTTATGGTGTGCAGATGATTTTGCCAACCGACAATCCCAGAGAAATCATCCGGGATATTCATGTTCCTATCTTTGGGGGAGAATTGGGTGCTTTGCATGTGGGACTAAAGGAGAGTGAACTTGTACGAACCGTACGCCAAACATTGCTTGGTTTTTGGTTAATGGTTTTCTTTTTCCTTACGGTGGGAATTCTTGGCGCCTTTTTATTCTCCTATTTTATTACCAGTCCGATTCGCGCCATTCGTCAGGTGGCCGATCATCTGGATTTAACAACATTGGAACAGGGCAAAATTCAACGCATTCATATTCGGCAAAAATTGTTTAACCGTTGGCGTCTCCTTTTCCGGGCCATGGACGAAATCGATGACCTGAGTCTGCATTTTAATCGCATGATCCGCCGCCTTGAAGAAACATACCATGATTTAAAGCGCGCTAATCAGAAATTGATTCAATCCGAAAAAATGGCCAGTGTGGGTATTATTGCTGCCGGTTTGGCCCACGAAATTAACAATCCCATTGCCGGAATCAAAAACTGCCTGCGACGCATTCGTACCAGGCCGGACGATATTAAACAAAATGAGCGATATCTGCATTTAATGGACGAAGCGGTGAATCGTGTCGAAAATGTGGTTCGCAATTTACTTGATTTTTCCCGTCGTCAGGAATTTTCATTTAGTGCTGTCAACTTGAAATTAACCGTTGAAAAGGCCATTGAACTCACTGCTTATCGATTGGAGAAAGCGGGCATCGGATTTACCAATGACGTCGCTTCGGATTTACCTGCAATTCAGGGCAGCGCCAACCATCTGGAGCAAGTATTTGTTAATTTAATTTTGAATGCCATCGACGCTATTGAAGAGAAGTGCGCCAGAGGATGTGATTGTTCCCGTGCCATTCGGTTCTATTCACGGGTGAATGGAAACTATGTTGTTGTGGGCCTGGAAGATTCCGGTATCGGTATGCAGCCGGAACAATTGAAGTCCATTTTCGATCCTTTTTACACAACCAAACGTATCGGGCAGGGCACCGGCCTGGGGCTGGCGGTTAGTAACAACATCATTCAGGCGCACAACGGCAAAATTGAGGTAAAAAGTGAATACAATGGCGGCACGACCTTTGAGGTTTTTTTGCCGATTAAACAAGAGGGAAAAAGATGAACGCCATGCGGATTTTTGTGATAGATGATGAAGATATTTTGCGGATTTCTTTAGCCGATGACCTAAGGGACGAAGGCTTTGAAGTAGTTGATTTCAATAATCCTTTATTAGCTTTAAATGCTTTTAAGGAAAAGCCGGGTGATGTGGTCATCACGGACCTTAAAATGCCGGACATGGATGGCGTGGAATTGTTAAAGCAAATAAAGGCGCTAAATCCGGATACAGAAGTGATTCTGATGACTGCTTATGGTTCGGTGGATAATGCCGTTCAGGCGATGAAACTGGGCGCTTATGATTACATCAGCAAGCCTTTTCAGATGGATGAATTATTGGTCCACTTACGCCGGATTCAGGACATAAAAAATTTGCAAAAAAACAATGTCGGCTTTCAGCGTTACTTTCAGGAACAATATCCATTAACCGCATTCGTTGGTAGCAGTCCGGGCATTCAGAAGGTACTGGAACTGGTGAAAATTGTGGCGGAGTCGGATTCGACCGTCTTAATTACCGGTGAAACAGGAACCGGTAAAGAGTTACTGGCCAATATTATTCATTACAATAGCCTGCGCAGCAAGCAACCGTTGATTAAAGTTAGCTGTGCCATCCTGGCAAAAGAGGTCATTGAAAGTGAACTCTTCGGCCATGTAAAAGGTGCCTTTACCGGGGCTACCAAAGACAAACCGGGACGTTTTGAACTGGCCCATAATGGTACCATTTATTTGGATGATGTTGATGATATTCCGCTGGAAGTTCAGGTTAAACTGCTGCGGGTTCTGCAGGAGAGGGAAGTAGAACGCGTAGGCGCTACCGAAGCACGCAAGATCAATGTGCGGGTCATCGCTTCTACCAAATATGATTTGAAACAGCTGGCCAAAGAAGGCCGGTTTAGGGAGGATCTCTTTTACCGGCTTAATGTTTTCCCCATTCACATCCCACCTTTAAGGGAACGAAAAGAAGACATTCCGGTGTTGGCTGAATATTTTTTAAAGCAGTTGGCTCCTCAGGCCAACGTCAAAATAACGGACGAAGCTTTAAATTGTTTACAGGCGTACGACTGGCCGGGCAATGTGCGGGAATTGAAAAATGTGTTGGAGAGAATGGTGCTGCTCTCACAGGGAAAAAACATCGATTTGAAGTGCATACCGGAAGAGATGCAGAGAAAAAGTCCGTTGGAACAGATGCCTGCTTTGGGACAAAAACCGCTGGACCAATTATTGGCTGAAACGGAAATTAGCCTGATCCGGGAAGCGCTTGATAAGGCCGAGGGCAATCAAAAAAAAGCGGCCGAATTATTACAAATTCCGCCCACAACCTTACGCAGCAAAATTCAAAAATACAACCTGAAATATTAGAACAAGCACCGATCTCCAAAGAACATTTTCGCCAAAGATGGTCACAGATTTCCACTGATGAATTTGATTCGTTTTAATCTTAAGCCAAAGTTAACCTTAATCTTACTACACCGGACAAAAACATTCCTAATACTAATATTAATCTGATGAAACCTTTGAAAAATTATTTTTCAAAGTTAGAAACTCACCCCCCGTCCCCCCCTCTCTTTGAAAGAGGCTGTTGCATGGGGGCAAGTTTAAAAAGACATAGT